>JAOUJU010000183.1 GCA_029883045.1 Rhodospirillaceae bacterium | reverse complement strand
TCCATGCCAGATTTTCTGCCAACGAAAGGCAATACCTTTATCGGATAAGCAATCGTCGGCCACGCCCCGCATTGGAAGCGGGTCGGGTTTGGTGGGTTCCGGTAATGCTTGATGTTGAAGCAATGAACGATGCCGCGCAAATTTTGCTGGGTAATCATGATTTTACTTCGTTCCGTGCCACCAACTGCCAGGCCAAGACCGCAGTAAAAACCCTTGATGAGCTAACCGTTTCACGCGTGGGCGAGGAAATCCACCTTAAAGTAAGGGCGCGTTCATTTTTGCATCACCAAGTTCGCAACATGACCGGAAGTTTGAAAATGGTTGGCGAAGGAAGATGGAGCAAGTCAGATTTACAAGATGTGCTTGCCGCGCGCGACCGTTCCCGTGGCGGGCAAACCGCACCAGCCGATGGCTTGTACTTGGTTCATGTACAATATTAAAAAAGGCAAAAAATTATGAACGATGATGATAAACCAGAAAAACATATTGCAACGTTAAATACCGGACAAGACAGCGGTGAAAATGCTTCTGCTGCGACAAACGAAATAAAGCCAGATGGCGGCCTGCCGATAGTTGGTGCCCTTGGCGTGCTGTTCGGGATTTTGGCTATTTTTTCGTGGGCAATAATTTTTGTCCCGCTTGCGCTTATAATGGGGGTTGGGGCACTTTTTACCGGACGTATCGGTTGGGGCATTGGCGCAATTGTGCTTGCGGTGCTGGGCATAATTACATCGCCGATGATTATTATGATGTTAGGCTTAAGCGCAGTGCTGGCTTATTTTGGTATGCCAATGCCAATGTGATTGTGTGAAGATTATATTTATGCGCCCCAGCGCAATAATTACCTTAGCCGTTTAACAGCATATCTGCCGGAATGTTTATGGCTATGGCCACGGCCAAATCAGCCACAACCACGCCAACCGCAGCCAGCGCAGAAACGCCCAACGCGCCACGGGCAACAAACCAGCTATAGATAAGCATATAAATAAATACCACCTGTAGCATGGGCGCAGATGTGGTTATGTCAATAAGCCCAGAAACGTCTGCCATGGCTATGGGTAGATAAAGTGAATTTTGCACCAAAACTGTCCAATTGCGCGCAGTCCCAAAAGCAAAATAATTTTTCTGCCAACCAAATATTTTGCATATTTCAATCATTACCAGCGGAAACAACACCCATGACATAATATAAACGCTGGCTTCAATTACGGCGTATCTAACTATATCGCCCTCAACGAAACCGCTTTGCCATTTAAGCGCCAGAAATAAAATAAAAAATGGAGCAATAATAACCGCTGCCCAGAATGAATTAAAAAATCCATCCCGACTGCTTTCCATCAACTTCAGACCAGAAGCATCAAATCGCGCTAATTTTAATGCGCCAAGAACCGCATTAGCTGTTTTTTGGGTTACAATCACTTTTCACCGCTTTTGAAAAATCCATCAATCATTTCGAAATATATTTCACTTAAATTTTGGATATCCTCAACAGCAGCATTTTCATCCACCTTGTGGGCGGTGGCGTTTATTAATCCAAACTCAGCAACCGGGCAGAAATTTTTTATGAAACGGGCATCGGATGTTCCGCCCGACGTGCTTAATTCCGGAGTAACTTTAGTTATTTTTGTTATTGCCGCAGACATAACTGACGAAAGCATGCCCGGTGGCGTTATAAAGGAATCACCCGAAACATCTATATCAAGGGTGTAGTCACCACCAATGGATGCAAATTTATCATTTAGCCATTTTTTTAAACTGTCACCATCGTGCAAATCATTAAAACGAATATTAAACCGCGCTCGGGCCTGACCGGGAATTATGTTGGTTGTGTCATTGCCAACGTCAACAGATGTAATTTCTAGGTTTGATGGCTGAAAAAAATCAGTGCCTTCGTCCAGTGGGGTTTCGTTTATTGCGCTCAACATTTTAAGCAACCGACCCATCGGGTTATCGGCATTATGCGGATAGGCTACGTGGCCTTGAACCCCTTTGACCGTTAGGTATCCATTAAGGCTGCCACGCCTGCCAATTTTTATGGTCTGGCCCAAATGGTCTGGGTTGGTGGGTTCGCCTACAATGCAACCATCTATGGTTTCACCGTTTTCGGCCATCCACTGTAAAACTTTTTTAGTTCCGTTTATGGCCGGGCCTTCTTCATCGTTGGTTATTAAAAATGAAATAGAGCCACCGAAATTAGCACCGTTAGCCGCAACGTATTTTGCAACCGCAGAAACAAAACAAGCCACGGCGCATTTCATGTCAACCGTGCCACGACCATAAAGAACGCCATCACTTATTTCAGCGCCAAACGGTGGATGGCTCCATGCGTTTTCATCGCCCACGGGCACAACATCCGTGTGTCCGGCAAAACAAAGGTTTGGCCCAGATTTTCCCAACCGGGCATAAAGGTTATCAACGTCAGGGGTTCCGGGCGCGGAAAATACTAGGCGGGTACAGTTAAAACCCAATGGTTTAAGTGCGCTTTCAAGCACACCTAAAACACCCGCATCAATTGGGGTGATGCTGGGGCAACGAATAAGCAAACGGCTTAATTCGATCGGGTCAATTGGATTTGTGGCCGCCACGCGCCCCCCTTGGCCGTACGGTTAATCCCGTAACAACTCATTTATAGATGTCTTGGCTCGGGTTTTTTCATCAACCCGTTTTACAATAACTGCACAGTAAAGGCTGGGCGATGGGTTGCCATCGGGCATTACTTTGGGTGATGGCATGGATCCGGCTACAACAACCGAATAAGCCGGAACCCGACCATAAAAAATTTCTCCGGTGGCGCGATCAACTACTTTGGTTGAGGCAGAAATATAAACACCCATGCCCAAAACTGATCCTTCTTCAACTACTACGCCTTCGGCAACTTCGGCGCGCGCACCGATAAAGCAATCATCTTCAATAATTGTCGGGCTGGCCTGAAGTGGCTCTAACACACCGCCAATTCCGGCACCGCCAGAAAGATGAACATTTTTTCCAATTTGGGCACATGAACCAACAGTTGCCCAACCGTCAACCATTGTGCCGCTATCAACGTAGGCACCAATATTTACAAAAGAAGGCATCAACACACAGCCCGGCGCAATATAAGAACCGCGACGCGCTATGCAGTTTGGCACCGCACGAATACCTGCCTCGCGCCAATTGGCCTCAGACCAGCCTTTAAATTTTGATGGCACCTTATCAAACCATTCTGCCCCATCGGGCCCGCCGCTAATCGGTGCCATGTCATTTAAACGAAATGAAAGCAGTACAGCTTTTTTAACCCATTCGTTGACTTTCCATTTACCGCGCGAAAGGCGTTCGGCAACCCTAATTTCACCGCTATCAAGCAGGGCGATGGTTTTTTCCACCGCAGGGCGAACATCGCCGCTGGTTTCAATATTTATGGCCGAAAGGTCTTCCCAGGCGGCATTTACTACAGTTTCAAGATTAGTCGTGCTCATGGTTTTTCGGTCTTTTTCCTAGGTTTAATGGTGTCGGCACAATAATCCAGCACCAGTCGCAAGTCCAGTATTGTGCTTTTAGGCACTACCTTAGGCGCGCTGCTAACCACCCGGTCAAATCATCGGTCTCAAAATCTACAAAATCGCCTGTGGGTTCTTCTTGGCATACAGCGCAATCGGCCTGGGTGCGAACCCAAAGGGTGGCCATGCCCATTTCCTTGGCTGGGTGCAGATTTCGCGCAATGTCTTCGACCATAATTGCGTTTTTTGGGTCAAAGTTGAACGCATCGGCCAATTCACGGTATTTTGCCGGATCGGGCTTGGGCACAAACCCACCGTCCTTAATGTCAAAAATTCCACCAAAGTGGTCTTCAATCCCAAGGCGGGCCAAAACCCGATTGGCATGATCACGGCTGGCATTGGTGAATATAATCTTTTTTCCGGGAAGTTTCCCTAGTGCCCCTTTAAGGGCGCTGTCGGGCGGGATAATCGAAACGTCTATTTGATGAACATATTCAAGAAACGGTTCGGCCTCCATGGCGTGGTTAACCATCATCCCCCTAAGGGTTGTGCCAAATTCACGAAAATACTTTTTTTGCACCTTTTTGGCTTCGTCGGGGCTAAGGCCAAGAAAATCAGCTACATACGACTGCATGCGCACATCAATTTGGTCAAATAAGCCGTGAACACCGGAATAAAGGGTATTATCTAGGTCAAATACCCATGTTTCAATTTCTGATAGCGAAATTTCGCCATTTTTCACCATTGTAGCGCTAGGGCTAGGGCTAGGGCTGGGGTTGGGTTTGGCGGCGGTTGTGGCGGGGGGTGTGCTTTTCATGGTCCTCATTATAGTGATCAATGATTTGTGACCAACAGGTCATT
>JAOUJU010000006.1 GCA_029883045.1 Rhodospirillaceae bacterium | reverse complement strand
CGGCCATACCAGCCATCACGTCGCATATTGGTTTGAAGAAGCAAAAGCCCTTTTCCCCGGCGATACGCTTTTTTCCCTTGGTTGCGGCAGGCTTTTCGGTGGAACCGCAGTTGAAATGTGGTCTTCATTACAAAAACTTCGCGACCTACCCGAAGATACGTTGGTTTACCCCGCACACGAATATACCAATGCCAATGCCGACTTTGCCCTGACAATAGAAAAATCAAATAAAAATCTTAAGGCCCGGGCAAAAGAAGCATTATCCCTGCGAGAAAAAAACTTACCGACGGTTCCATCCACCATAGCGCAAGAAAAATTGTGCAATCCTTTTTTACGTGCCGATGTTGCATCTGTGCAGGCAGCCGTAAAAATGAAGGATGGTAGCCCTGCCGAAGTATTTGCAGAAATTAGAAAAAGAAAAGATAATTTTTGAAACAAAGAAAATTGGAAAAGTTATTATGAAACTTCATTATTCCCCAACTTCGCCGTACGTTAGGAAGGTTCTTGTTTCAGCTATTGAGCTTGGGATTAGCGCATCAATTGAATTGCTGCCAACCAATGTTTGGGATCCCAGCACCGATATTGCTAACTACAATCCATTGGGTAAGGTTCCGGCACTGTTAACCGAGGGCAGTGAAATACTTTATGATTCACCGGTAATAGTTGATTACCTTAATTCTTTAAATCCTAATATTGAATTGGTACCACCTTCGGGACGGACAAGATGGAATGCGCTGCGCCGTCAGGCACTGGGCGATGGTATTTTGGACGCAGCGATTTTAAGATTATTAGAAGAAAAGCGCCCAGACGGCGAACGTTCAAACGGGTGGATTGCCCGGCAAAAAGCAACAGTAAATCGGGCGTTAGATCAGTTTGAAACTGAAGCCGACGGATTTGGTTTTGATATTAACATCGGTACCATCACAACCGGGGTAGCCCTTGGCTATTTGGATTTTCGTTTTGCTGGTGATAATTGGCGGGCTGAACATCCGGCATTGGCCGATTGGTTTGATATTTTTTGTGAACGCCCTTCAATGGTGGAAACAATTCCCAAAGATCCAACTTGAGCAAAAACGCGGTAATTGATTTTAAGGAATTTCGCGCACTACCCTAAATCCAATTCCGTAACTGCGCACCCTTGCATCATTTTTAAAACGCCATGCACTACGCAGGTTTTTGGAAAAATAATACCATGACCCGCTACGCATTACCCGTTCGCGGCAATCTTTGGCTATGCGTACCGAACCGTCAACTGGCGCACCTTCGTTGTTGGGAAACCAGCAATCGCCAATCCATTCCCAAACATTTCCGTGTACGTCATACAGCCCCCATGGGTTAGGTTTAAAACTGCCAACCGGTTCGGTTTGGTGGCTTATTTTTTCGCCGCAATCACGGCAATTGCCCAGCGCCAATCCGCTGGCGTCATCGCCCCATGAATATGCGGTGGTGGTTCCTGCGCGGGCAGCATATTCCCATTCGGCTTCAGATGGCATGCGGTATTTATGTCCTGTAGTTTTAGTTAACCAACGAAGATAGCTTTGGCTATCCCACCAAGTTACGTTCATTACCGGGCGTTTGCCCATGCCCCAACCATGGTCATCGGGCATTTCTTCACCGCAAGCCCCAGCATCAAAACACGCCACCCATTCATCAAACGTTACTTCATAACGACCAATGGCAAATGGTGTTTTAATATTTACAATGTGCGCCGGGTTTTCGACCTTGTGGCGCTCATCCGATCCCATGATAAATTGCCCGGCGGGTAACGCCACTAATTCGGGGCAGGTTTTACAATCTTTAAAAAAACTGAAAGGCTCAGGCGTTGGTTGAGTGGTTGATTGCACTTGTTGTGCAGGTTCGGGGGCTTGGCCCATTGCATAAACAGGGGCCATCCCCAGCAGGGCCATGGTGATAACGGAAAAAATTAAAAATGTTTTTTTCATGAAACCGAGTATAGCCCAATAATGAAAATCTATGAATAAGCCATGTTGTTGGCTATTGCCCGGCTTTTTTCGCAATAAGGGCGTTTCTTGTCATACGTTCGACCCCAATTCGCTTGATGGGGGAGCCTGAAAAAAAATCCCTAAAACCTTTGTCATCCAGTGCAAGCAAATCATCCAAGCGTGGCTCTATTAGTTCGGCCCGGGGGCTAAACGCGGGTTCATTATTAGGGGTGGCAAACTTGTTCCACGGGCAGGCGTTCAAGCAATCATCGCATCCGTAAATACGGTTGCCCATTTTTGCTGCTAGTTCAGGGGCTATCTCACCACTGTGTTCAATTGTTAGGTATGAAACGCATTTTCGTGCATCCATTTTATAGGGGCCAATTGCACCAGTTGGGCAAGCATCAATGCAGGCGGTACAATTTCCACAATGGTCAATTTCTGGCTCGCTGGGCGGTAATTCAAGGGTGGTAAAAATTTCGCCTAAAAAAAGCCACGAGCCAAATTCACGGCTGACTAAATTAGTGTGCTTGCCTTGCCAGCCAATTCCAGCTTTTTGCGCCAATGGTTTTTCCATCACAGGCGCTGTGTCAACGAACACTTTTAAATCGTGGTTAAAGGTATCGCCCATCCACCGGCCAAGGGCTTTTAAGCGTTTTTTCATAACGTCGTGATAATCGCGCCCGCGGGCATAAACGCTAATTGTGCCACGGTCATGGTGGTTCAGTGATGCGTTGGGGGTCTCGTTTGGTGCGTAGTTAAGCCCTAATGAAATTACTGATTTAACCTCGGGCCAAAGTCCAGTTGGCGATGCGCGGTGGCTCATACGCTCGGCCATCCAACCCATGGATCCATGGCGCCCATCAGAAATATATTGTTCAAGGTTTTGTTTGGGCCCCGGGCCAATGTCGGCGGGGGCAAAGCCAACCACATCAAAGCCCAGCTCCAGCGCCTTTGCCTGAATGTCTTTTCGCACTTGAAGTAGGTTTAGTTTCAAATGCTTATCCTTCATGGCTGCTTCAGCCCTTGCATTTTTGGCCCCGACACAGTAAATCCCCGTTATCAATAGCCTAAATTAAAGATTTTCACAAAGATGGTAACAAAATGAACTTTCGTTTCACCGCCCTATATATCGCCCTTATTGTGGCCGTAAACTATGCCTTTAGCGTGGTCCCGCTGGTCGAACTTCCGGGCGGCACCCAATGGCCGCCAGTTGCGTTATTGGTCGGATTTGTTTTTGTGGTGCGTGATTTTGCCCAACGTGAAATCGGCCACAAGGTTTTGTTGGCAATGATAGTTGGCGTGGTAATCAGCTATTATATGGCAGACCCATTTGTTGCTGTGGCATCTGCCGCAGCATTTTTGTTGAGCGAGCTTGCCGATTGGGCGGTATATACATTTACCAAGCGCCCACTGTCTGAACGTATAATATATTCATCCCTAGTGGGCGCACCAATTGATAGTGCGGTGTTTCTTGGGCTGTTGGGTTTTGCCTCGCCCCTTGGCATTGCGTTAATGTCTGTTTCCAAACTGGCAGGTGCACTGATTGTTTGGTGGATGGTGCGCAGGCGTGAACAGCGCGAAATGGTTTCCGCCTAAATTTACACTTTATATTTCATCCATCGCGACAATTGCTTTTTCCGAACGCCCGGCGTCGGACCATTCAATCATTGCCGGTAATGCCTGCACTGCATCCATGTATGCCCTTGATACGGCATCAACTGGAACTGCGTGGGTGGTAAGACGGCTTACAATGGGTGCGAACATGGCATCAGCGTTGCTAAATTGCCCAAACAAAAAATCCCCCCCAGCGCCATATTTGGAACGGCATTCATTCCATATTGCGGTTATGCGGTTGATGTCATCCATCACGCCTGGTTTATCCAAATTAACACCGGGGTGTGATGCACGGATATTCATAGGCATATGGTTACGTAAATTAGTAAATCCCGCGTGCATTTCTGCCGCAACGCTGCGCGCCATGGCTCGGGCGGCATTATCAGCTGGCCACAATTTTTTTTCCGGGTATTTGTCGGCAATGTATTCAAGTATCGCCAAAGATTCCCAAACCTTTATTTCGCCATCAATTAACAATGGAACTTTTTTGGTTGGTGAAAACTTGGTTATGGCGTCAACCCAATCTTGACCGAAATCACCGAATTCGATCAGTTTTTCGTCAAATTCAATTCCCGCAACACGCATAGCCAACCATGGGCGCAATGACCAGCTTGAATAATTTTTGTTTCCGATAACTAACATTGGCTTTGTCATTTTGTTTCTCCGCAAAAAATTGTTAGCCTGATTGTTAAACAATCAGGCTTATGCGTCCAGCATTAGATTGCATCGAGACAATTTTTAAAAAATATTTAGCCGCGCCCACGATATGGGGCGACGCCTTGTTCGGGTATCCACACGCCCTTGGGTGGGGGGCCAGATTGATAAAAAATATCTATGGGTATGCCGCCGCGTGGATACCAGTATCCGCCAATGCGCAACCATTTGGGTTTGGCCGCAGCAATTATTTTTTCGGCAATGGAAACGGTGCAGTCTTCGTGAAATGCACCGTGGTTGCGAAATGACGCCATATAAAGCTTCAATGATTTGCTTTCGACAATTTTTTTTGCCGGCACATAATCAATTACCAAATGGGCAAAATCGGGCTGTTCGGTAATGGGGCAAAGGGATGTGAATTCCGGCACCGCAAAACGGATCATGTAATCTAGCTTGCCTTTGGGGTTGGCAACGGTTTCCAATTTGGCCGCATCGGGGCTTTTGGGAATTGGCGCGTTGGCCCCAAGTTGGCTAAGGGCGCTTTTTGTTTTTTCATTTTTCATTTTTTATATCTCTTCTATATCACCAAGTGCCTGGGTTTTGTGAAATTCATCAACAAATTCGCCTAAGGTTGCGTTCGAAATTGCGTCGCGCAGGCCTGCCATTAGTTCTTGATAATAGTGCAGGTTGTGCCATGTCAAAAGGGTTGCGCCCAATATTTCATCCGCTTGGAACAAATGGCGCAGATACGCACGGGAATATTGGCTGCACGCCGGGCAGGTACAGGCTTCATCCAGCGGGCGAGGATCATCGGTGTGGCGTGCATTTCTTATATTTATTGGACCCCGGCGGGTAAAGGCTTGCCCATTGCGCCCCGAACGGGTCGGCAGCACGCAGTCAAACATATCAACACCGCGCAAAACCGCGCCAACTATGTCTTGGGGTTTGCCCACCCCCATAAGATAGCGCGGGCGTTCATGGGGTAGGTGGGGCGTGGTGACATCAAGGGCGGCAAACATTTTTTCCCGGCCTTCGCCCACTGCCAAGCCCCCGATGGCATAGCCATCAAAACCAATTTCAATAAGTTCTTTTGCGCTTTGTTCACGCAAATCCTCATGCACGCCCCCTTGATTAATGCCGAACAAGGCATAACCGGGACGGGGGGTAAATGCATCTTTGCTGCGTTTGGCCCATCGCATGGAAAGATTGGTGGCCCGGGCTACATCATCTTTCTCACAGGGGAACGGTGGGCATTCGTCAAAACACATTGTTATGTCGGCACCCAAAAGATGTTGCACCTCGATTGATCGTTCCGGCGTTAAGGTGTGGTATGATCCATCAATGTGGCTGCGAAATGTAACCCCATTTTCATCTAACTTGCGAAGCTCAGATAGGCTCATTACCTGATAGCCACCGCTATCGGTTAAAATTGGCCCCGACCAGTTCATGAATTTATGCAGGCCGCCAAGTTTTGCAATGCGTTCGGCGCCGGGGCGCAGCATTAGATGATAGGTGTTACCTAAAATAATTTCTGCCCCGGTTTGTGCAACATTTTCCGGCAACATAGCCTTAACCGTGGCTGCGGTTCCCACTGGCATAAATGCCGGGGTGTTAACAACACCGTGGGCAAGATGTAATGCGCCCCGCCGAGCATTGCCATTTTTTGCGCTGATTTCAAATTTTATTGTACTCATTTTGCTCTCGCTAACAAACACGCATCGCCGTATGAATAAAATCTGTATTTATTTTTTATGGCATGGGCATAAAGTTTTTTCATGTAATCAAGTCCGGCAAATGCCGAAACCAACATGAACAGGGTTGATTTTGGTAAATGAAAATTTGTCATAAGCATATCAACAATTTTAAAATTGTAACCCGGTGTAATGAAAATATCAGTTTCAGCAGAAAACGGGCTTAATGTTCCATCGGTCTTGGCCGCGCTTTCTAACAGGCGGAGGGATGTTGTGCCAATAGCTATAACCCGACCGCCGTTAGTTCGCGCCTGGTTAATTGCATTTGCCGATGCTTCGCTTATTTCGCCCCATTCGGCATGCATTTTATGATCATTGGTATCATCAACCTTGACCGGCAAAAACGTTCCCGCCCCAACATGCAAGGTAACACGGGTATGGTTTACACCGCGCGCATCTAAAGCAGAAATAAGTTCAGGGGTAAAATGAAGCCCCGCAGTGGGTGCCGCAACCGCACCTGGGGTGGCTGCAAACATTGTTTGGTAATCATGCGCATCTTTTTCATCTGCTAGATTTTCGCGTTTTATATATGGTGGCAGCGGCATGGCGCCTGTTGTGTTTAGCGCCTCCATAAGTTCGGCCCCAGCAGCATTGAAGCGTAAAACTGTTTCACCACCATCAAGTTTTTCTATAACCATCGCATTAAGGGTCGGCGAAAAATCAATCTTATCACCAACTTTTAATTTTTTAGCCGGGCGGGCAAACGCATGCCATACATCAGGCCCAGCATTTTTATGCAATGTAATTTCAATTTTTGTATTTTCTCGTTTGCCTTTTAGGCGTGCGGGAATAACACGGGTATCATTAAAAACGCATATGTCACCGGGTCTTAAAAATTCAGGCAGTTGATTTATGATATGATTAGAAAAAATATCATCCCCAGCGCCTAGCAATAACCGCGCGTCATCGCGCGGCACCATTGGTCGTTGGGCGATCAGGTCTGTGGGTAAGTCGAAATTGAAAAGATCGACCTTCATTATGTGGCGCTTCCTTAAAGTAAATAAAAATTGGCAAATGCTCAGTAAGGCGCAGAATGTAAGTAAAATACCCCACCAATGCAAACCATCTTGGGCACAAGATGACCCCCGCTATGCGGGCAATAATCCCAATAATTCTGCCATATTTATCAATTTTGTTATAAGGCGCAATTAAGGCCTTTGGCAACAAGGGCAGCAAAATGTATAACTGTTTTGGCACTTTCGGGGCGGAGGCCATATTTGGACGGGAAAAACAGAAATGTTTTGTCCATTACGTTCGGGGCTGGGCGTTATAGCAATAAAGCTTGGCCCTTATTAAAAACTGGAAAAAATCCAGAATTAATTTCGTCGATATCATTTTGGTGTGAGAAAGAAAAAAGAAAGTGCTTTTAGGGAAATGGCTTCAAAAAAAGAAGAAATAACATTTGAACTGCTGGTAATGACCAACGGCACATGGCAGACGCACAATGTCTACAGTGCTGATAAGGTTAATTTTGCTATGGGCGATGCTAAATCGTTGCAAAAAATTTCTACCACCCAGTCGGTAAAATTGGTGAAAGAATTTTATGACAAGGAAAGTGGCCAAATTAGACAACGCACCATGTTCGAAAGCGAGCCGCCAAAAGCACAAGAACCCGACCATTTATTGAATCTAATTGCTGAAAAACCAGAAGCCAAAAAACCGGCACCGGGTTTTTCTCCCCCGCGTTCATACGGCGCGCGCCCTAGCGCAACCAAAGCACCGCAAAAACAAAATTTAAAAAATAAACCAGAAAATAATATGCAAGGCATATCTAAAAAACATTCCGGCTTTATGATATTTGTGCAAATAATGTTTGCCATTATGGTGTCCCTTGCTGCGGCAATTATTGTTACCACCATTGCTTCGCAAATGCTTGCAAGCGTTACGCGGGTTTCCATGCTTTCAAAGGATGATGTTCTTGTTGCAATATTCATCCTTGTTTTTGCAATTGGTTCGGTAACCCTTGTTATTAGAATATTTTCCCGTATCCAGCATTCCCCCAAACCCATTGTAGATAGGGATGATTACAGCTCTGCTGAAAAATCCAGTACGGAAAAAAGACAAGAAAACACACATCACGACCCACGTTTGTATCTGCCCACCGAAGCAATGAATAATTTAAAAAAACCAGAAGAAACTTTTGCCGAAACAGACCTTAAATCCGATACCAAAATGCTTAAGGAAACTGTTGGTGGGGTATCGCACGCTACAGCGGGCAGTAAATTAGACACTGACGAAGAAACACCATTGCCCGAAGAAGTAATTTTAACGATCAAACAAATTAACAGGTTTGTTAGCGAATCCCTCAAAGCACTAGATGGCACAATGTCAGGGGTTGACCCTTATGCGGCTTTTGGGGTTTCACTTTATATGATTGGCGCTAGCCATGCATTATGTCAGGAAAACGAAATCAAGGCAGAATTTCATAAAGAAATTCTCGGCGAATGTCTTCATGCAATCGGTTTAACTTCAGACAGAATTGATCATCTTATTGCGCGTTCCGATGAATATCTTGTTTCCGATCCGCGTTATTTACAGATGTATCAGGTTGGACGTAGCGCCATGGGCATTTGGGTAGAATCAGGCATTGGCGCACAAGAAGCATTTGCCATGTCCTATGAAAATTGGATTAAACCGCGACCAAAACCAACGTCGGCGCCGCCAGTGGTTGTATTGTTTACCGATATTGCCGGCTCAACCGCAATGACCCAAGAACGTGGCGACGAAGGTGCACAACAGATTGTGCGTGAACACAATCGAATTGTACGCGAGGCTTTATCATTATTTCAGGGGCGCGAAGTAAAACACACCGGTGACGGCATAATGGCTTCTTTTGCCACCGGGGTTAACGGGGTTGAGGCCGCAATTGATATGCAAAAAAAGACACAGGAATTAAGCAAGAATAATCCTGAGCTACCATTGCAACTTAAAATCGGCATTAACGTAGGTGAGCCCATTTCCGAGGATAACGACCTGTTTGGCAGTACTGTTCAACTGGCGGCACGCATTGTTGATAAGGCCAAGGCCGGTGAAATACTAATTTCCGAAGCAGTTCATGGTTTAACACAAGGTAAAAAAATACCTTTTGTAAAGCACGATGAGTTTGAGATGAAGGGGTTTGACCACCCCATTTCTACTTATCGGGTCATCTGGGATGAATTAGATATCAATTCAGCTATTGATGAAGAAAATCCACAAGAGTCTCAGCAAACCAATGCACCCGAACAGGCTATTGGTGAGCAGGGTGCCAACCAAGACGGTGGTGGGGATTCCCCGGGGCAGTAACCGGGGCAATAATTCAGGCCCATAATCGAGCGAATAAAAATACTAATAACCTGAAAATCGTACGGAAAATTAACAAAAAACCACCCTTTGAGGGTAATTAGGGTGTCGTTTTTAAGGTTTTTTGGCATTTTTCCTTATTTTTGTAATTTAGCAGTCTTCTTGGCGTTGACTTGGGGGCTAAAGGGGCTATATTGCCGCGACTTTCCGGGGCTTTTGCCTTGGATAAGCCAATGGATAAAGCGCGCAGCCCGAGGCCACAGTATTACAAAGTCCGACCCCTTTAAATATTCAAAGGTAACGTCGGCGCCGTAGGGCGCGATATTTAAAAGAGAGTAAAACGCATGTTCGCAGTAATTAAAACCGGCGGTAAGCAGTACCGCGTTAGCGAGAACGATGTTCTTGTTATCGAGAAACTTGCAGGCGACGCCGGCGCCATGATTGAATTTAAGGAAGTGTTGATTTTAGGCGAAGAAGGCAAGGCCCCAACAATTGGTGCGCCGCTTGTTGATAAGGCCGCAGTTTTTGGTGAAGTAGTTCGCCAAACCCGCGGCGACAAGATTATTGTTTTCAAGAAAAAACGTCGCCAGAACTATCGCCGTAAACAGGGCCACCGTCAGGACCTAACACTGGTGAAAATAGTTTCAATCAGCGCAACTGGTGCAAAGCCTGCAGCTAAAAAAGCAGAGCCTAAAAAAGAAGCGCCAAAAACGCCTGTAAAAACAGAAGCGGCAGAAAAACCTGCAGCAAAGAAACCCGCAGCGAAGAAAACCGCTGCAGCAAAAGCCCCAGCTAAAAAGGCAGCAGCTAAAAAAGCGCCCGCCAAAAAAGCTGCGGCAAAGAAAAAATCTTAAAGGAGTACTTGAACCATGGCACATAAAAAAGCAGGTGGCAGCTCCCGCAACGGTCGCGATACAGCAGGCCGCCGCCTTGGCGTGAAAAAATTTGGTGGCGAAGAAGTCATCCCTGGCAACATCATCATTCGTCAGCGTGGCACCAAGTTCCACCCCGGTGACAATGTTGGTATCGGCAAAGACCACACAATTTTCGCTCTTGTTGAAGGCAAGGTTGCCTTCAAGGAAAAGAAGGGCAAGATGTTTGTGGCTGTGCAGCCGGCGGTGTAATAATCGCCCAGGCCTCGCTTCCACGTTTGTTACAATAAAAGGGAATGGCGGGTCCATTCCCTTTTTTGTTGGTTTTTTTTAATTAGTATTCATGCCGCAGGAGCGGAAAATGAAGTTTCTTGATGAAGCAAAAGTTTTTGTAAAAAGCGGCGACGGTGGTGCCGGGTGTATGTCTATGCGCCGCGAAGCCTTTGTTGAATTTGGTGGACCCGATGGCGGTAACGGTGGGCGCGGCGGTGCCGTTGTGATCGAATGTGTTGATGGGCTTAATACCTTGATAGATTTTCGTTATCGCCAGCATTTTAAGGCCGAGCGTGGACATCATGGTATGGGCAAAGATCGCTCAGGCGCTAAAGGCGAAGACCTAATCATAAAAGTTCCTGCTGGAACACAAATATTGGCAGACGACAAAGAAACATTGTTGGCCGACATGACAAAAGTTGGGCAACGCACCGTATTGTTGTCTGGTGGTGATGGTGGTTTTGGCAATGCACATTTTAAATCATCAACTAACCGTGCACCTAGGCGGGCCGATCCTGGCCATCCCGGTTCGGAAATGTGGATATGGTTGCGCCTAAAACTTATTGCCGACATTGGGTTGGTTGGGCTTCCCAATGCGGGCAAGTCAACTTTTATTGCAGCTGTTTCACGGGCTAAACCCAAAATTGCTGATTATCCTTTTACTACGCTGCACCCTAATTTGGGCGTGGTCAGAAGCAAAGATCGCGAAATGGTAATGGCCGATGTTCCGGGTCTTATTCAGGGCGCACACGAAGGCGCAGGATTGGGCACGCGGTTTTTGGGCCACGTTGAACGCTGCGGTGCAATTTTACATCTAGTTGATGGTACCGCTGATGATGTTGCGGCCAATTACCGCATAGTTAGGAACGAATTGGATCTATATGGCGGGGCCTTAACCGACAAACAGGAAATAGTTGCCCTAAACAAATGCGATGCCCTGATAAAAGAAATTATTGATGAAAACGTAAAAGCCCTAGAAGATGAAAGCGGCAAAAAGGTTTATGCTATATCCGGCGCCGCCGGAATGGGGGTAGATGCATTAATGGAAATACTTTTCACCGCGGTAATTGCTGAGCGTGAAAAAGAAAAGAAACAAGCCATCCAGTATTTGCCCGATGGCAGCGAACGGCGCAATGATAGTGACGAAGAAGGTGATGGCCATGACTAAGGCCGCAGATAATGACAAAACATCCAAAGCCAACGCACGTTTATTTAAAGCCAAACGTGTGGTGATAAAGGTCGGCTCGGCGCTACTGGTTGATGAAACCAATGGAACGGTTCACCGTAAATGGCTGGAAAGTTTGGCCGCTGACGTAAAATCCATGCGCGAAAACGATCAAGAAGTTGTGCTGGTATCATCGGGCGCAATTGCAGTTGGCAGGCGCTATCTCGGCTTGGGTTCTGGCCAGTTAAAATTAGAAGAAAAGCAAGCCGCCGCCGCAACTGGGCAAATTCGTTTGGCACACGCCTATCAAGAAGTTCTTGGTCATCATGAAATAACGGTAGCACAAGTGTTGGTCACGTTAGATGATACCGAAAACAGGCGGCGTTATCTTAATGCCCGCAATACCATCAATGCTTTGCTGCGTCTTGGTGCGGTTCCTTTGATAAATGAAAATGATACGGTTGCCACCGATGAAATTCGTTTTGGCGATAATGATCGTTTGGCGGCACGTGTTGGTGCCATGATAAGCGCCGATGTTTTGGTTTTGCTCAGCGATATTGATGGCCTATATACCGCTGACCCCGCAACCGATGAGGCGGCCAAACATATAGATGAAATAAATGAAATAACGCCTGCAATTGAAGCAATGGCAGGGGCCACGCGAACCGATGTTGGCTCTGGCGGCATGGTAACAAAACTAGCGGCAGCAAAAATATGCCTGGCCAACGGTTGCGCCATGGCGATAGCCAGGGGAAACATTGAAAACCCCATCAAGGCAATACAATCAGGATCTTTGGCTTCATGGTTTATTCCGCAGATAACCCCTGTCAGTGCACGCAAACGCTGGATTGCAGCATCACTTCATCCCAGCGGAACATTGATAGTTGATGATGGTGCACTAAAAGCGCTCAACAGCGGCAAAAGTCTTTTGGCGGCTGGCGTTGCATCGCTTAATGGTAATTTTGAAAAGGGCGATGCGGTATATATTTGCGATAAATCTGGCAATGAAATTGCTCGCGGATTAAGCGCTTATTCGTCAAGTGAAGCAAAAAAAATTATTGGACACAAATCAACAGAGTTTGAAAAAATACTTGGTTATCGCGGACGCGACGAAATAGTACATCGCGATGACATGTCTATTTCAAATAATGATTAACATTGAGCAATAATTTTTTATTAGTTGCATTTGCCTTTGGCCCCAGCAGGGCAGCGCCTACCATTGGTCCATGTTGCATTGGAAAAGCTAGTGTTAAATGTGCTGGCACCATCAAGCGATGCACCGCTTAGGTCGGCAGATGAAAAGTCGGAATTGTCCATTTTTGTATCTTCAAGGTTGGCACCTTTGAACTTTGCCCCTTGTGAACGTGACATTTGTAAATTGGCGTCTTCTAAATCGGCGCCATCAAAATTGGCGGAGGTAAGAAATGCACCTTGCAGGTTAGCACCAATAAGAATTGCCTTTTTTAAGGTGGCAGCTGAAATATTGGCACCCCTAAGATTGGCATCTTCTAAATTGGCGCCAGTTAAATTGGCCTTGGTCAATACTGCACTGCTAAGATTTGCACGTTCAAGATCGGCCCCTTTCAGGATGGCGTGTTTAAGATTGGCATTTTTAAGCCGGGCCTTGGAAAGGTCAGCACCGCTAAGGTCTACGCTTTGCAGGTTTGCCCCGTCTAGTTTACACCCGGACCAGTCAACCCCAGGGGCGGCAGGGTCGGAACACGCACCAAAAGCTTGGGTGGAATAGAAAATCACGGAAATACTGAATAGGAAAATCTTGGGAATATTGGTCATGATTTTTCGAATACCTACTGCTTAAATGGTTATTTTATAATTGGCTAACGCTTAAGGGTCAGAAAGTCAACGTCGATGGGTATTATGCAGCTGATAATGGTTAAAAAATATATTCTACACTATAGTGATGATGGGAATATTCCCCGACTTGGTATATTTTAATGTTTTGGTAAAATGCACGCTGGTGGCAAGAAGGTTTAAGACAATGGACAAAAAATCAATTCCCCTGCTAATGAAGCAGATTGGTGAAAACGCCAAGGCTTCGCTTGCCCTGTTGGGAACGTCAACCACGGACCAGCGTAACAAGGCATTATCATTAGCGGCCCAATGTTTGCGTGAACAAACAGCCGATATAATTTCTGCCAATAAAAAAGACATAGATTCAGCCAATACAAAAGGCCTAACGCCCGCGATGATTGATCGTTTGCGTCTTGATGGCCCGCGGATAGAGGCGATGGCGTGCGCCCTAGAAGATATCGCCGCACTAGCAGACCCAGTTGGCAGGGTTCTGGCCGAATGGGAAAGACCAAATGGTTTGCTAATAAAACGTGTTTCTGTTCCCCTTGGGGTTATTGGGGTGATTTTTGAATCACGCCCCAACGTCACGGCTGACGCCGGTGCACTTTGTCTGAAAGCTGGCAACGCCTGCATTTTGCGCGGTGGATCAGATAGTGTTCATTCCAGCGCCGCTATTCATGATTGTCTTGTAAAAGGGCTGGTTGGTTCTGGCTTGCCCGCCGATGCAATTCAACGGGTGCCCACAACAGACCGCGATGCGGTTGGTGAAATGCTAACAATGGTCGATAGCATAGATGTTATCGTGCCTCGCGGTGGCAAATCATTGATTGAACGTATCACCGCCGAAAGCAAGGTGCCTTTGTTTAAACACCTAGAAGGGATTTGCCACACATACGTTGACAAGGCAGCTGATTTTGCAAAAGCCCGCGCAATTGTGCTTAACGCCAAAATGCGACGAACCGGTATTTGTGGCGCAACTGAAACCCTATTGGTTGACAGCAATGCAGATAGCAATGTTTTGCAAACGCTTATCACAGATTTGCTTGATGCCGGGTGCGAAGTGCGCGGTGATGAGGCAGCGCAAAAATCAGACGCGCGCGTTATTCCTGCCAGCGACGCAGACTGGGGAACAGAATATCTAGATGCGGTAATAAGCGTGCGTCAGGTAAACGGGGTTGATGGTGCAATAGAACATATTGGCAAATATGGCTCACATCATACAGATGCCATTATTAGCGAAGACGAAAAAGCCATAGCTGATTTTAGCAATAAAGTTGATAGTGCAATTGTGATGATTAATACTTCTACCCAGTTTGCTGACGGGGCCGAATTTGGTATGGGTGCGGAAATAGGAATTTCTACTGGCAAGCTTCATGCCCGTGGCCCGGTTGGGGTCGAACAACTAACAAGCATAAAATACATAGTTGTTGGAACCGGGCAAACCAGACCATGACCGGGCGTAATCTTCGTGTTGGTATTTTGGGTGGCTCGTTCAATCCGGCGCACGATGGGCATTTGCATGTGTCACAATTGGCACTTGATCAGTTGGAATTGGATGAATTGTGGTGGTTGGTGTCACCGCAAAACCCGTTAAAACCAGTTGAGGGTATGGCACCATTTGCAAAACGATTTGAGCAGGCATCGGTTATTGCTGCGCGTGATGGGCGAATAAGGGTTTCTGATTTTGAAAACCAAAGCGGGACCATTTATTCAGTTGATACAATTGCCGCACTGAAAAAAACGTATCCGGATACGTCTTTTGTTTGGGTGGTGGGGGCTGATAATCTGCGTCAGATGCCAAAATGGCAGGGCTGGCAAAAAATATTTAGATCAGTCCCGATTGCAGTTTTCCCGCGGGTACCGTTTTCGCTCAGGGCGTTAAGGGGGCGGGCGGCTAGGCGTTTTGCTGGCGCGCAAATTCAACACAAAGATGCAGCGCGCTTGGCCGGTCACCGTGCGCCCGCTTGGGTTATGTTGCAGGCCCCGCTTAATTTGCAATCTGCCACCAGAATCCGCAAAGCGGAATCTGGTGGGTGGGAAATTTTTCCCTCTGTTAATAAACACTAATACTAAAAATCGGGAAAAAATATTGGTAAACGGGCGATATTAGCCTAATTTTAATCGCTAGCATGTTACAACATGATAATTGGCAAAAGATAAAAAAGGAAAAAGGTTATTTTACAACAAAATGAAAACCCACCAACGGGCAAGAAATTGCTGAAAAAGGTGGTCACCTCACTAGAAGATGACAAAGCCAAGGACATTGTCGTGATAGATCTCATCGGCAAAAGCGATATGGCAGATTATCTGGTAATAGCATCCGGAACTTCACAACGCCAAGTTGCGGCAATTGCCGGGCACTTGCGCGACAACCTGAAAAAAAATGGTCAGGAAAATGTTGCCATTGAAGGGATGAATAATTCTGACTGGGTGTTGGTTGATAGCGGCGACATAATCATTCACGTTTTTCACCCCGAAGTCAGGGAATTTTATAACCTTGAAAAAATGTGGGGCGCGGGCGGAAAAAATGAAAAAGTTAACGCCAGCACTAACTCTTAGGTATTTTCCAAAATAGAAAATAGGGAAACATAACCCTTTGCAATATTTGATTGCTGCCATTGGCAAAATGCGTACTTCGGCGGAGCGTGATTTACTTAATAATTATTCCGCTCGCATTAGGCCGCCCTTACAAATACTTGAGCTCGAAGAAAAACGTAATCTTTCATCAGCTGAACTAAAAACCCGCGAGGGCGAATTACTGTTGGCGGCAATTCCTACTGGGGCAAAGGTAATTGCCCTTGATGAGCGTGGAAAATCAATAACCAGCCGTGAGCTTGCAATCCAACTAGGCGCATGGAAAGACGATGGCGTGCGCGAAACTGTTTTTTTAATCGGCGGTGCCGATGGGTTGGATGAGCGTGTTCGTAAAAAAGCCAACATGATTTTATCATTCGGTGCCATGACCTGGCCGCATATGATGGTTCGTGCCATGGTGGCCGAACAACTTTATCGTGCCCAAACCATACTTTCCGGTCACCCCTACCACCGGGACTAGCGCTGATGTTTGTGGGTTGGTCGGTAAATTGACATATTTGTGATAGTTACTAGGCTGGCGAATCGGAAAAGTCCGGAAAAAATCAGGAAAAATATAAAAAAACAGCAAAAGCTGTGATGCTAAATTACGGCAACAGGCTATATTAAAGATCATGAATAAAAGCGTTGAATCATCTTCTGAAAAAATACACCCGGCAACAAAGCCGGTTGTGCTTTGTATACTTGACGGTTGGGGTGAACGGACCGAAACCACGTGTAACGCGGTCAAGGCTGCCAATACGCCCAATTGGGACAGAATATATTCAAGCTGCCCCAAGGCGAAGCTCAAGGCATCGGCCCTTGATGTTGGCCTTCCCGATGGGCAGATGGGCAATTCCGAAGTCGGTCATATGACCCTTGGTGCCGGGCGGGTAATAATGCAGGATTTGCCGCGTATTGATGCGGCTATTCACGATGGATCGCTTGATGAAAATTCTGAACTAGTTTTATTTATTGAAAAATTAAAAAAATCCGGCGGCACATGTCATCTGATGGGGCTACTTTCACCGGGCGGGGTTCATTCCCATCACTGGCATATGCGAAATCTTGCAGCAATAATTTCTAATGCCGGAATAAAGGTGATGGTTCATGCATTTCTTGACGGCCGCGACACACCACCAAAAAGTGCAGCTGATTATATAAAGCGCTTTGAGGTCGAATGTCGGCACCTCAAAGGCGTATCGATCGCCACAATTTGCGGTCGTTACTGGGCGATGGACCGCGATAGACGCTGGGATAGGGTTAAAAAAGCATTTGATCTACTGGTTAGCGGTGCTGGCGAAAACGCTAAAAAACCTGTTGATGCCATCAAGGCGGCATACACAAAAAACATTACAGACGAATTTATTGAACCTACAGCGATAGACGGATTTTCTGGTATGCAAGACGGCGATGGTTTGCTTATGGCCAATTTCCGTTCTGACCGCGCACGCGAAATTTTGGACGCTTTGGTTGATCCGGACTTTTCAGAATTTGATAGAAATAAAACCGTTAAATTTATTTCCCTGCTGGGAATGGTCGATTATTCAGACAATACAAAAAAATTCTTTGCATCGCTTTTCCAGCCGATTGAACTAGAAGATATCTTACCCGAAGTCATTTCCCGTGCCGGATTGAAACAATTACATATTGCAGAAACAGAAAAATATGCACACGTAACATTCTTTTTTAACGGTGGACGGGAAGACCCAATGCAGGGGGAAAAACGTATTTTGGTTCCTTCGCCCGATGTTGCCACTTACGATAAAAAGCCGGAAATGTCGGCGTTTGAAGTTACCGATAAATTGGTGGCAGCAATAGGTTCGGCTGAATATGATTTTATAATTGTAAATTATGCCAACGGCGACATGGTCGGCCATACTGGTATAATGGATGCCGCCGTCAAGGCGGTGGAAACGCTTGATCAGTGCATAGCCAAACTAGAAAGCGCCGTTATTGCTGCGGGCGGGACAATGCTAATTACCGCCGATCATGGCAATTGCGAAAAAATGTGTCATGCCGGGCAACCACATACCGCCCATACCCTTAATAAGGTTCCGGCTATTCTTGTTGGTGCGCCTGACTGGGTTGGCGCCTTAAGCGATGGCGGTTTGGTTGATGTCGCCCCTACACTGTTGCAACTGCTAGGCATGAATGCGCCAGATGCCATGGGTGGACATTCATTAATTGTTGAAAAAAATGGATAGGCATCCGATGCGGCCACCAGTGTGTTTCACCTGTACCCGTTTGGCTAATAATAGAATTGGTAATTTTTTCATGCCAATAGCTGTTAGTGCATTTGTATTGAGCATCGCTATAAATACATTTCCCAATTCTGCTGCGGCGCAATCGCAATCGGTCAATAATGCCGAACGATCACTTGAAAGCGTAGAAAAGAAACTTGAAAGTAAAAAACTTGAAAGTAAAAAACTTAAATCCGATGCGGCAAAACTAAAGGAAGAGGTTAATAAGCTAAATATCAATATGGTGGCGGCGGCAAAACGGGTACAAGATCACGAAGCTAAAGTTTTAGAAATTGAAAACCAACTTTCTGACCTTAAACGTAACGCAAAAATAAAAGAAGATCGCTTAGACCAGCGTGCAAACCAGTTTTCTGGCGTGCTGATGGCATTAACCAGAATGTCACGCATCCCAACAGAGGCTCTTATTGTACAGCCAATGGCACCCGAAGATATGGTTCGCAGTGCAATTTTATTACGTTCAGCGGTACCGCAGTTGGAAAATAGTGCCCAGTCATTGCGTGATGAACTAGACGGTATGAGCATCGCCCGCGCGCAGGTCGAAGAAAGAAAATCGGTTTTGTTAATTGCATCACGTTCATTGTTGGATGAGCAAAAAGCACTTGAAACAATTATTAAAAATAAAATAGCCCTGCGTGCAGAGGCTATTTCCAAAAGCCGCGCCGCCGCATCGCAAATGCGCGAGCTTTCTAAAAAAGCAAGCACGCTACGCGAATTGATGACTAAAATTGAAGAATCGCGATCTGCATTAATAAACCAAGACCCGCACACACCGGCCAACGATGAAAGCGTTTCTGCGCCCAGCGAAGTCAAAAAAATCTACAGTGCGCCGGGGGTGTCCGATTCGCCAAACGCAGAAGGTGGATTTATTAGCTCAATCTCAAAGGCACGTGGCCAGTTGCCATTTCCGGCGATTGGGCGTT
>JAOUJU010000141.1 GCA_029883045.1 Rhodospirillaceae bacterium | reverse complement strand
CCTTCGGTAACCAAAGTCGCCGTTTCTGTATTCACAAGGCTTGCAGCAGTACCAATCGTAAAGTTAACGGTACCAGTTGTAAATGTTTGCGTTACAGCAGCGCTGTCGGCTATCAAAGTACTATTGGCAGTTCGACTGGCATCATTAGCATACGAACTAAGCGTTACCGTACCACTAGCACCAGTGGTCGTATCGTTGGTACTGTCAATAGTTATGCGCTGATCGGTGCCTTGCGCAGTAGTGCTAGAATCTAATAACGTAATTGCTGCAGTGTTGATGACGGCATTATCTGCTGACCTATCCAGGGAGAAGCTAACAGTAACACCGCCTACAGTTGCGCTTACAGCGGTATTAGCAACAGCGTTAGTAACGGTTACAATTTGGCTTGCTCCGCCATAGCTTATATTGAAACTTACAGCGTTGTCGGTGCCATTGTTAACAGTCATTGTAACGTCGTTGGTGGTACCGCTAAGAGTGCCCGTAATGGTCATCCCTGAAATAGTTGCGCTATTTATATTACCAGCTGCAGTAGAGGAACCAGATGTAGTAAAATTGGTATAGTCTGTGCTTGCGCTATCAATTCGACCGAACTGGCCAGTAGTAACATCAACCTTATAACTATCGGCCCCTGAAGTACCACTAACGGAAGTGGAGCTGATCTGCGTAAGGGCATCTACAGCCGTAACTGAATCAGTTGTGGCGGTGTAAGGCCCTGAGCCACCGACACCAAGAAGTAGATTTTTACCAGCATAGCTAGCATCAGTAACCATCTGGTCGATCTGTTTCAGCAAGGTATCATACTGAGCAGCGGACGTCTTACGAGAAGCGACAGATGCAGTATCGGTACCAAGGTTCTGGTTGGCAGTATTGGCAACAGCTCTTGCCTGTTCAACCAGGGATGTAATCTTAGAAATCGCAGCATCAGCAGCTTTAATGGTGCTAATTGCTTGACCCATATTATCTTTAAGTCCCGAAAGATCGGCTGCGCGATCAGATAGGGCCTTAGCGGCAAAGTAAGCAGCCGGACCGTCAAGGGCGGAGTTAACCTTTTTACCCGTTGCGATACGACCTTGTGTACGGTCCATCAATCTTTCAGTCATCTGCAACTGAAGAAGGTTAGCCCGCATACCGGATGTGAGTGATACGTCAGCCATGTGAAATCTCCTTTCTGAGATTTAGAGTTATAATCGCGGCGTTACATTTAAAAAAACGTTCGGCCACTTTGCGCCTTTTGCGCTTTGTTGCCCCGGCTAAAGGGCGGTCCCTGTTATAAAAGTTAATTTTTTTAACTAAACAGAGATCAAGAAAACCCAAAGGGAATTCCTGAATGTGCTAATAATGGGGATTGCGAGCAACCAAGTCAATGATTTTTTTAGAGCAATAATAACCTATATTGCGAAAAAATGCCTGTTTTAAGCCACTTATTTCATTACGAAGCCATAACGAATTATCTATTTGATTGAAATATCAGGTAAACTTTTAGTTATTGGATATTTACTGTTGAAACCCCAGAAAAATAGGAAAAATTCTATTTTATGGCCAATTTTGTGACAGATTAGCAATTTATTGCCAGAATCTAGCCAAAACTATCCAAAACTAGGGTTATCTGCTTTACTCTTGGCGTTATCAACGATTCGCCAACATAGGCAAACTTGAGGATATTTCATGAGCAAAATAGAACTTTCCGAGCCAACCGAGCAAGAGCGCGCCACCTGGCCTAAAGAAGTAATTGTAGAACTGGAAAAAGCATTTGCCGATGCCCGGGGTGAAATCCAGCCCCTAGTAGATATTGAAATGAAAAGCTGCGTTTTAATTACCTCTAAAAAAGGTGCGTTACGCGCTAATCACTATCACAAGACCGATTGGCATTTTTGCTATGTACTTAACGGTTCCATAGAATACCACCACCGCCCCCATGGCGATACAGGCCCCGGGGAAAAACAGATTGTTGGCCCGGGGCAGTTGTTTTTTACCCCGCCCATGGTCGATCATTCCATGGTGTTTCTCGAAGAAACAACATTTATTACGCTAGGGCGAAATTCGCGCAAACAAGAAGTATACGAAGCAGACGTTGAACGCATAGAGCTAGTAAAACCGGAAGATATTTCCATTTGAACGAAAATTATCATCACCGCGATACCTGCCGCTTATGTGGCGGGAAAGAACTTACGTTGGTTATTTCGCTTGAACCGACGCCGCCGGCCAATGCCTTCGTTCCCAAGAATGCGCTGGGCGAAGCGCAAGAATGCTACCCCCTTGACGTATATTTTTGCGAAAACTGCGCCCACGTTCAATTACTGGACGTGGTGGACCCCAAAATACTATTTGAACACTATGTTTATGTTTCGGGAACATCGCCTGTATTTGTTGAACATTTTCGCAATTATGCCGCCGATGTAATGGCTAGGTTTGGTGCAATTGATGATGGATTTGCGCTGGATATTGGTTCCAACGATGGGACGTTACTTAGTTTTTTCAAAGAGGCTGGTTGGCGTGTGCTGGGAATAGATCCGGCCAAAGATATAGCCATGCGTGCAACGCAATCCGGCATAGAAACTATGGCAGAATTTTTTACACCCGAATTAGCGGCAAAAATTAAAATTGATAAAGGCCCGGCCAAGGTCATTACAGCCAATAATGTTTTTGCCCACGCCGATGATCTGCAAGGAATTGTCAGCGGCATAAATGCGCTTTTGGCCGATGATGGGATTTTTGTGTTTGAGGTTTCTTACCTGTTGGATGTAATGGAAAAAACCCTGTTTGATACCATTTATCATGAACACCTTGCCTACCACAGCGTTAAACCATTGGCGCAATTTCTGGATGCAAACAATATGGAATTGATTGACGCCCAAATGATAGATAGCCACGGCGGCAGCCTAAGGGCCGTTGCCCAGAAAAAAGGCGGGCCCAACAAGGTATCGCCAAATGTGGACAAGATGATTTCTCAGGAAATTAAATTAGGCTTAGACAGGTCAGAAACATTTAAAAAATTTGCCGCCGATATTGAAAGCCTAAAAAATGAGTTGGGACAACTGTTGCGCCGCCTTAAGGGCGAAGGAAAATCCATCGCCGCATTTGGCGCGCCAGCCAAAGCCACAACCTTGATGTATCATTTTGATATCGGTGCGGATATCATAGATTTTATTGTGGATGACAGCCCACTGAAACAGGGATTATATTCACCGGGAATGCATATTGAGGTTGTTTCTTCTGAAATGATTAAAGAACGAAACCCGGATTATCTACTCATACTCGCTTGGAACTTCGCCCAACCGATTATGGAAAAACAGGCCGATTTCAAAAAACGAGGTGGACATTTTATTGTACCGCTTCCCAAGCTAGAGGTTTTTTAACAATGAGCACATTTTCTCTTCCTTCTGATACCGAAGAAATTGCAAAACGCGTTACCACTGCGGCCATGGATTTTTCCGGAAAAACGGTTTTGATGACAGGTGGGCGCGGTTTTCTTGGGCGTCATTTCATGGATACGTTTAATTATTTAAACGAACACATTTTACCAGAACCAATGAAGCTTGTTGTTTTGGATAACTTCATTTCATCAGGCAAAGAAGGAAAAAATATTCCAAAATTTCCTCATGTTGAATTCATTGAACATAACGTAATTAATAAATTCGAGTATTCCGGCAAGATTGATTACATAATTCATGCCGCTGGTATCGCCAGCCCGTTTTATTACCGCGCCCACCCGATAGAAACTTTGGAAGTTGCCATTACGGGAACCAAAAATATGCTGCAATTGGCCGAAGCCAATAACGCCCGATTTACATTTTTTAGCTCTAGCGAAGTTTATGGTGACCCCGATGCCAAACATGTTCCCATGCAAGAAAGTTATCGTGGTAACGTTAGCTCTATGGGGCCAAGGGCTTGCTATGATGAAAGCAAGCGGGTTGGAGAAACCCTTTGTTATATTTTTCATGAAAATAATGGCGTGCATACCAACGTCATTCGACCATTTAACGTTTATGGCCCGGGCATGCAAGAAACCGATTACCGTGTGCTGCCCAATTTTGCTAGCCGCATAAAAAGCGGCATGCCATTACACGTTTATGGCAGCGGCGGACAGACCCGTACTTTTTGTTATTTAACCGATGCAATAGTTGGGTTTTTATTGGTATTTCTGCGCGGTGTTGCTGGCGAAGTTTACAACATTGGTAACCCCAAACCAGAAATAACCATTCTTGAACTGGTCAAAAGGGTTGAAACTGTTTTGGGCAAAAAAGTTAACCACGAAGTTATTGAATACCCAGATAGCTACCCGGCAGACGAACCATTGCGCCGTGCGCCCGATATTCGCAAAGCAAAAATTCAGTTGGAATATACGCCCGAGGTCAGCCTAGAAGATGGTCTAAAACGCTTCCTTGACTGGAGCGATAAAACCTACACCGGCGATGCATGAACGCAACTGGGAAATTAATAAAACTAGGGCTTATCGGTGCTGGAAAATGGGGCCAAAATTATATTCGCACCATCGGCCGATCTAACGATGCACGCCTTGTTAGGCTTACTAGCAGTAACCCCGAAGCGGGTAATTTGGTGGGCGCTGATTGCACAATTAGCAACGATTGGCGCGATCTTATAAACGACACAGATATTGATGGATTAATTCTTGCGGTACCACCCACAACCCAAGTCCAGATAGCCTTGGCTGCACTAGAAAACAAAATCCCCCTTCTGCTAGAAAAACCACTAGCAACAACCGTGGCAGATGCCAAACGCATTAGTGATTTGGCAGTTAAAAATAATGTTCCGGTGCTGGTTGATCACATTTATTTGTTTCACCCAGCGTACGAAGCATTAAAACGCGAAGCAAAAAAGCTAGAGCAGATAAAATCAATTAATTCCACAGGTGGGGATACGGGCCCGTTCCGCGCTGACTGGAACCCATTATGGGACTGGGGGCCGCACGATGTTGCCATGTGCTTAGACTTAACGGGCGAATACCCATCAAACATTTCAGCAAAACGTGATGAAGTTAAAACCAAACACGGTGTTGGGGAAATTTTTAACGCTAAACTTGAATTTCCATCTGGCATTACCGCTAATATAAGTTTTGGAAATGG
>JAOUJU010000140.1 GCA_029883045.1 Rhodospirillaceae bacterium | reverse complement strand
CAATACCTATATAATTAGGACCAAAGAAATTGAAACCGGACGCGGTGAATTGCGCCCCAACATGCTGTTGGTCATGGACCCTCGGGGTGAAGAAATAACCCTTCCCGGCGAAGCCACTAAGGAGCCAACCTTTGGTTTGCCTGCCATGTGGATAGATAAACAAAACCGCGAGGAAGCACTATTTAGGGGCTATACCGTGGTTGATCCGGCAACTGTTATAACTACGCATATTACCGAATCAATAAAAGACAACATGCCGGAACTTCTATCTTATGCGGAAACAAAAAAACTTATTGATGAAATGAGCGACGATCAGAAAAAACTTTCTGAAGACCTTGTTCCTACGCAAATTTCACTTGGTGGGGTGCAGCGTGTTTTACAGAACCTTCTGGCTGAGCGTGTATCAATTCGCGACCTGCCCACAATCCTCGAAGGAGTATCCGAAGCCTGCGGCATGACAAGAAACGTAACACTGATCACCGAACATGTGCGCGCACGTTTGTCCCGGCAAATCAGCGATATGAACGCCAACGAAAACGGATTGATTGTATTGATGTCCTTGTCACCAGAATGGGAGCAAACATTTGCCGAAGCCCTAGTCGGCACCGGTGATGATCGACAGCTTTCCTTGGCACCAACAAAACTACAGGAATTCATTTCCCAGTTACGCAACGGCTACGAACGCCAAGCCCTGATGGGCGAAACCCCAGTTCTTTTAACCAGCCCCGGGGTTAGGCCGTATGTTCGCTCAATAATTGAGCGCTTCCGCCCTAGCACAATAGTGATGAGCCAAAATGAAATACACCCGAAGGCTCGCATTAAAACCGTTGGTCAGGTATAAGGCGCCTTAGAACATGACAATAAAAGACGCCCCAAGTCCGTCCCAACGATCTAAGGGAAAAAACATAGTTGCAATTGCTTCGGGCAAAGGCGGTGTCGGTAAAACTTGGCTTGCCATTACCCTTGCCCACGCCATAACCAACAAAGAACGCAAGGTTCTGCTTTTTGATGGCGATCTTGGTCTGGCTAATCTGGATATTCAGCTGGGCTTAATGCCAAAACAAGATCTTGGCTCTGTTGTGGCTGGCAGATTGACGCTCAATCAGGCAGTGATACCTTTTCCTGCTGGGGGGTTTGATATTATTGCCGGGCGCTCAGGTTCTGGTGGCCTAGCAAATGTGCCGCCATCGCGCCTACAAATGTTGAGCGAAGACCTAACCCTTTTGGCGCAGGCCTATGATCATATAATTATTGATCTGGGTGCTGGCGTTGAAAGAACCGTGCGCCAGCTTACGGCCAATGTTGGAACCGTTATCGTGGTAGCAACGGATGAGCCCACCTCGCTAACCGATGCCTATGCCTTTATCAAGGTAACACACATGGAAAGACCTAATCTTAATATCCGCATTGTGATTAATGCTGCTAATTCCAACCGCGAGGGTGAGCGCACCTACAACACTTTGCTAAAAGCGTGCGAAGGTTTCTTGAAAATTTCCCCGCCGCTACTGGGTGTTATTAGGCGCGATGACAAGGTTCGTGAGGCCATAAAAAGCCAGACCCCGCTGTTGACCCGCTACCCTAATTCAGAGGCCGCACAAGATGTGGAAAGCATTGCCAAAATTCTATTAAAATAGATTTTTTCTATAACATAAACTGAGGGGGCCATGACTACTATTTTGCCGCCACCACCGCCACCACCGCCATCAAGTGGATCGCAGCCTGCAAACACGGCAACATTGGTTACGCCGTCTGCCGATATTGCTAACCTTGCGCGCGGAGCAAACATCGAAGGTGTAGTTTTAGCGCTTCCTGCTAAAAACCAAATACAGGTACAAACTGTTTTTGGAACCATCGTTTTGCAAACCACTGCCAAAATTCCGCTTAATTCGGTTATCACTCTTACCCTTAGCCAGTTGCAGCCCCAGCCCGTGCTTCAGGTCACTGGGCTTAACGGCGCCCCTTTTCAGGGTTCTGGTTCCCCTCAATCGGCCAACCCATTATTTGGACAGCTAGCTGGTCAGGCTACAAATTCAGCTAACCCAACATCAGCCTCAGCGCCCGCAACCCACCCGACGCTAAGCGTTGGTACGGCCACATCAGCAACATTGTTGCGCCCGGCAATCGCCAATACCCAGCCAGCAGCTAGCGCCACTGGGCCAGCGGGTAATGCGGGCGCACAAACACCTGTAAATCAGACCGGACAAGCCCAACCACAAAACACCAGCATCGCTGGCACATCAGGCAAAGTCGGAAATACCCCTAATGCAAACGTACAAGCAGCAAGCCCCAACCAAACAACAACGCCGCCCAGCGCTTCATCTGGCGCAGTTAATGCGGGGATTAACGCAAAAGGCACCTCGCAACCAACACCTATAACAGCCGGGGGCGCAAAGACAGCAGACGGTTCAGCGGTTACACCCCGGGGCAACCCTAACCCAAGCACCAGTGCGCCCATGTTGAGCCAAGGGGCCGACGCAAAGGCGCAAAATACTACCATTCCATCCGGTGCGCGCTTTCCTGCCAACATTATTAAAATAGAGGCCCCAACAGGCAGTGCATTAACCCCCGGCACGCAGCCTAGTGGTGTATTAATGCTTTCACGAGGATCGGTTATGACCGGGGTGGTAACCGGAACCACCGCATCAGGACAGCCAATATTGCAGCTTCCTTCTGCCACCATCACCCTAGATGCACAGGGCAAGATCGCCATTGGCAGCAGAATAACAATTGAAGTTTCCGGTGATGCGCGCATGCCCAAACAGCCGGGTGCCGCAGATGCCATGATGCGCGCTGGCATGGGTGAAACATTTGTAAAATCAAACAAATGGAATTCTTTAAATGAGGCTTTAAAAATTATTGAAATAGCCGATCCAAACCGTTTTCAACAGATAATGCAAAATTCCATACCACAGACTGGAAGCAAGCTATCCGCACAGATACTTTTTTTTCTATCTGCCCTAAGGGGTGGTGATTTGAAAAACTGGTTAGGCGATAGCGCTGTTCGCCTAATTGAACGCGAACGCCCTAACCTGCTTTCGCGCCTTGGTGGTGAATTTCAAGCCATGGCCAAATTTGCAGATGCGCCTAATAACGGCGATTGGCGCATGGCAATGATACCAATACAACACGATGGAATGGTTGAACGAATAAGGTTATACCAGCGCCAACCTAAAGATAAAAAAGAAAAAGAGAGTGATGGAAAAAGGTTTGTTCTTGATTTTTATTTATCAAACCTTGGTCACATACAAGTCGATGGTCTGGCAAAACCAGATGGTTCAAGGGTTGATTTAATAATCCGTACCGAAAAACCATTGGCGCAGAATGCGCAAATTGAAATTGCCCAAATATATAACGAAGCGGCCGAACTTACGGGAATTGCTGGGGGGATTGCGTTTCAAGCATCGCCTGGAAATTTTGTTGAATTCCCGCCACTGGCAGTGGAAAATAATCGTGACAGTCTTATCGTCTAAGGAACATTTAAAAATGGATATAACCAGCAGAAGAAAACTTCTTGAATGCACAGCCAACCCCGACGGTGGACTTGATTATATGGTCAACATTACAGGACACATTGACAAAGAAGGCTCATCAAGAACAAACGTTTTATTGAGGTATGTTCCCGACAAATTAGTTCTGGATGCAGGATCGTTTGGCATTTACCTAGATACCTTGGGTGAAGCCGGATGGAAAGTAGCAGAGGATCTTGCCGTCACCATTATAAGCGATATCAATAATGAACTTGTTCCGCGCTGGGTTCAGGTGTCGGTTAGTGCGCCCGACCTTGCCCATCCTGCGGTTGATACACATGGTGTTGTTCTGGAAGACCGCCAACCAAAATGGGATAACCCCGGCCTGCTTTCACGCCTAAAGCATATTTAAAACATATTTTATGATGGTTTACACTTAAGGCTTAAGCGCGTTTTTTTGAACTGCCGCCCTTTACCGCATCGCGGATACGGCTTCGGTGCATTGAAAGACCAACTTCATCAAGAACGGCTTGTTCCATTCTATCTTGTTCTACGCGTTCACGCTGTTCACGATTTTTCTGAACGGCCTCGTATTTTTTCAAATCACGATATGATTCCGCCAAATCTTCACGGGCGGAAAGTATGACGTGGGACATCTGGGAAAGTGAATCCTGTAAATTTTCGCGCCTTACCATTACCTGTTTAGCATAGTTAGCATAAGTCAGCCCCGCCTCGCCCGGGTTGTCATAAGCAGCTTTTTGTTCAATTTTTAACTGTTCTTCCAAATTTATTATTTGTCCGCGCAGTTCATCTTCGAGGCGTTGCAATTCAGACAGCTTGCGCCGTTTTTCATCCACATTCCATTCGTGGAGTCTTATTAGATTTTTAATATTGGCCGCCAGTTTTTAAGCCCTCTAAAAAAACTACCCAGTCTTTTGCTGGGGATTTATTGTTCACAAGATTGTTACCTGAGGAGCATGAACAAAATACTAATTCCGGGAATTTATTTGCCATCTGGTCAAAATTTTAAGGTAATTAGCCTTCGTGCGCATTACCCCCCTTGTTGGCCGGGTGTCGCAGGACCAGGTATTGCTGGGCTAGGAATTGCTGGGTCTGGCATTTCCAATATCTCAGCCAGCATTGTGTAGCTTTGGGCAATGTCTGTGTGTTCTGATTTTTTCTGGGTCAAAAAATCATCCAGCGCGTCATGATAATGAATAGCTTCATCCACCGCCGGATCAGTGCCAGCCCGATACGCGCCCAAACGAATAAGTTCGGCCATATCTTCGTATGCTGCCATCAATTTTTTAGCCCGGTCGACCAATTCGTTTTCTGCAGTTGTATTGCAATCTGGCATGGTACGGGAAATACTTTTCAAAATATTAATCGCCGGGTGATGCCCGCGTTCAGCAATAGCCCGATCCATAACTACGTGACCATCAATAATACCGCGCACCGCATCGGCCACTGGTTCATTGTGATCATCGCCTTCAACTAAAACTGTGAATAGCCCCGTTATGGTTCCTTGGCCTTCAACACCGGGGCCGGCACGTTCAAGCAAACGGGGAAGTTCAGAAAAAACAGATGGCGTGTAGCCTTTGCTGGCAGGTGGTTCGCCCACCGAAAGTGATATT
>JAOUJU010000005.1 GCA_029883045.1 Rhodospirillaceae bacterium | reverse complement strand
TTTAGCATTCCCATGGTTCCTTTCACGTTAGAAACGCTGACAATAATATTGCCATATGCGTTTATTTTGGCTGCCATCGGTCTGATTGAAAGTCTGCTGACATTGACCGTTATTGATGAAATCACCGATAGCCGTGGCCGTGGTAACCGCGAATGTGTAGGCCAAGGTGTGGCCAACATTGCCACCGGGTTTTTCGGTGGCATGGGTGGTTGCGCTATGATTGGTCAATCAATGATTAATGTTAATTCCGGTGGGCGGGGTCGGGCATCGGGCATATCGGCGGCATTGTTTTTGTTGGTCTTTATATTGTTTGCTTCATCCCTGATCGAAATGATCCCCTTGGCTGCATTGGTTGGCGTAATGATGGTGGTTGTTATTGGTACGTTTGAATGGTCGAGCTTTCGTATTTTAAACAAGATACCGCGCTCAGATGCATTTGTTCTTATTTTGGTTTCCGGCGTTACCGTGGTTACAGATTTGGCAGTTGCGGTTGTGGTTGGGGTTATTGTTTCGGCCCTTGTTTATGCATGGGGCAATGCGACCCGGATGATGGCCACAACCAGCTTCAATGATCAGGGTGGCAAGGTTTATGAAGTCCAAGGCCCACTTTTCTTTGGTTCGGTAACATCATTTCGTGATTTATTTACACCCGATGATGACCCCGATGACGTAGTAGTAGATTTCAGGTTGTCGCGCGTGGTTGACCATTCTGGGCTTGAAGCGGTTGATAGCTTGGCCGAACGTTATCAGCGCCGGGGCAAGCGTTTGCATTTAAAACACCTTAGTCCCGAATGCCAAAAATTGCTTAGCCGCGCCAAAGACCTGGTTGAAGTAAACGTTATTGAAGATCCTAAATACCACATTGCAACGGATGAGCTTGCATAAACAACTTTTTGGATACCATTCAATGATAGATTTCGCCCTGTTGGCCGTGTTTATCCCCACATTCTTTTTTGTTTCTATCACGCCGGGTCTATGTATGACGCTGGCCATGACCCTTGGTATGACGCTGGGGTTAAAGCGTACATTATGGATGATGACGGGCGAGCTTTTGGGTGTGGGCTTGGTATCAATGGCGGCAGTGTTAGGGGTTGCGGCCATGATGATAAAATACCCCGAAGCATTCTGGGTTTTGAAATATGGCGGTGGGGCGTATTTGGGTTATTTGGGGGTTGAGCTGTGGCGTTCGCGTGGGCGCATGGCATTTCAAGAAGGCACCTCTGCCATGGGCAATATTTCTCGTCTTGGTTTAGCCAGCCAAGGTTTTATTACGGCGGTATCCAACCCCAAGGCATGGGCGTTTATGGTGGCACTGTTGCCGCCCTTTGTTGATGCCGATTTGCCCATGGTGCCGCAATTATCAATTCTTATAATAATGATACTTTTTATCGAGTTTTGGTGCCTTGTTCTTTATGCCAGCGGCGGGCGGGCACTAAGACGGTTTTTAGAAAAAAGCGGAAACGTTCGTATGCTTAACCGGGTTGCCGGGACATTGATGATTGGCGTCGGGGCGTGGTTGGCCTTGAGCTAAGCCAGCGGTAATTTTATGAAACGCGAACTTTGAGAAAAATCAATAAATATGGTTATCGGCGTTGAAAAAATAGCTTATCTGCTAGCCGGGGCCGAAAAAATCCAATTTTACAGGCATAAACAGGGCATAAACAGGGTGTTTTTTTGCTTCGCTAAGTTGCCGCCTTGGAAAAATTGGGCTAGGGTGCATTTGTTCAAGCGGTAGGCTAAAAGCCTAACCGTGTAATTTTTCGGAGGATACAAGGAAATGGCTACGGGTACGGTTAAATGGTTTAACGAAACCAAAGGTTTTGGATTTATACAACCTGATGCAGGTGGTGATGATGCGTTTGTTCACATCTCTGCTGTTGAAAAAGCAGGTTTGCGCTCACTAAGGGAAGGCCAGAAAGTTGAATATGAACTGGTCGAAGGTCGTAACGGCAAAGCCGCTGCAGAAAACCTAGTCGCACAAGACTAACCTTTGTCAGTGTTTGATAAAAAACAGCATCAGACTGCAAACACCAAAAAGAGAAAGATATGAAACCTGAAGAAATAGGCAAGGTGCAAACCTACCTAAGAAAAACTCTTGGTAACAACCGTTTGACGGTTTCACCACCCGCCAAGCCAGACGCTCCGGTAGAGGTCAGCATTGGTGACGAATTTATCGCGGTATTACATCGTGATGAGGACGAGGGTGAAGTTTCATACTCGCTGGTCATGACCATTCTCGATATTGATATTGAAGACATCTAAATCGTCTTTTTATAATTATCAAATTATGCACCGCCCTATTTTAGCCTTTGGCTAAAGGGGGCGGTGTTTTTTTTGTTAATTTTCCTTACAAAATAAGCCAAAGTTTGAGATTAACTTCGTGTTTAGACCCCACCCCTTAAAATGCACACGCCAACCCCATTGTTAATGGGCTTGGCCTGCGCAGATACTGCGAAATTAATTAAGGCCCAAAAATAACCAATGAACGCCGATACAAACAAAAAGCCCATGTGGCCGCAAAAACCAGACGGGACCACCGACTGGGATTTGGTGTTTGACGACCCAACAAGTGGGCTGATTGCAATTATATCCAAGGCTAAAACGTCCGAAGCCCTAAAAGAAACAACAACGCTAGTAATAAAAAAACTATTTACCCGTGACGATGATGCATCAGAAGTGGTGCGGTTTCTGGCAGAGCTTGACAATATAATATCTAAGGTTGAAGAAACCGACCAGCTGTCCGCAACGATTGATGCAGTTATTTCATTGTTGCACACCATAAAAGAAGAACGCAAAGAACAAGCCAGGCAGTACCTAGAAAAAAAGAAATTGGGCATTGCCACCGGCGAAAGACGAACCCGGCGTAAAAAAAATACCCTTACATCGAAAATAATTCGCGCCATACTTATGGCCAGCAATCCAAAAATAGCAATTCCGCTAATGGTTGTGTTGGTCGCGATTGTGGTGGGTTCGGTTGCTTATTTTGCCTCTCCGCCAAAAGTAATGCCCCCACCAGAGATATTTAAAGCCAGGCAATCGACCCCGAAACCCCCCTTTAGTGATTTGGAAAATCCCGACCAAGCAAAAGATGGAAATATTGCCAAAAACCCAGCACAGGTCACAGCACCAGCAGATGAAATGGCCAATGTTCCCTCGGAAGAGATTATTAATGCTGAACCCTCAACATGGCCAAGGCCCGTTCTGGTTCAACCAATGGACTGGCCATTGATACGCGACAGCAAAAAAGATAATTTTAAATCTTACGCCACAATTATATATGTAAACAGTGCCGCCGGGGTTTCTGCTGTTTGTGTTAATTATCCAGCAACCAAAGAAAGCTTGCTTGTTGCTTTTGGCAGTATCGGCATTGGCAACCAACAGCCCAACGCAGAAGAGCGTGTAAAAATAGCTGCAATAGCAACAAAATTAATGAACAGTCGTTTTGGTAATTTTGTTGAATATATCGAAGTTATTCCCTACGGGCAAAAAGAGTATAGGGCAACAAACACCCCACCTTGCAGGATCGCTAGATAGGTGCAGCCGTTTATTACATTTGGTGGGGCTGGTAAACTATGCCGTTGGCAACCTGCAATTCGCGAATGTAAACAATTATTGCCTCAACCTCAGATGGTTTTACATGCTCTTGTCTAGGCATATCGCCGTAGGGCCAGTGATGTCTGCGCACCCCAAGGTTAACCGCACGGCGAATAGCTTCATCCGCATGGTGGCCGGGGTTGTAAATATTGTGAACCAATGGCGGGCCTTGATCGGTGCCTGCAGCGTTTTTTCCGTGGCACTGGGCACAGGTGGCATTAAAGGCGACTTCGCCACGTTTCGCCTTTAATGAAAAATCGGGAACTTGCACCACAATTGGCGCATTTTTGCTATCGGTAGAATTTTCCATTTTCCAGAAAATTGTCCCAATCCCAAGAACCAAAAAACCGATTACAAAAAAAGCAGGAGTATTAATTTTCATTATTTTTGCCCCTTAAATTACACCATTATACTTGTTTGATAATGAACATTACCCCTAGGGGAAGGTCAATACCGTCATAACGGGTCAACCAGCGCTAAATTGTAGTTTCGGGTTTATAAAAAGTTAGGAAAATTCGGCCATAATTTAACCTAAAGGTCGTGCGTCCGGGGTGCGAAACTTACGGCCAAAAACAAATAAGGCCGATGACAAAGCATGGAAAACGGAATTAAGCACTGCTCTATATTGGTGGTAGACGATAATGCATCGTCAAGAACCATATTGACCTCAGCGCTAAATGAAATTGGTTTTGGCTATGTTCGCTCAGTCAGCAATGGGGCGATGGCTATGTCACATCTTTTGCAATCTGTTGATTCACCGATGAACGGATCAACCCCGCCGGTTGATATTGTATTAAGCGAATGGGGCATGGATCCAGTTGGCGGGTTGATTTTGGCGCACTGGATAAGAATGAGCAAAAATTCACCTAACAGGTTTTTGCGCATGGGATTTGTAAGCGGTAATCTTGATGCAGAAAAGGTAGAGCTTTCCCGCTCGGCTGGTGTAAACGGCGCTATGACAAAACCATTTACTATGGCTAAACTTAAAACCCATATTACAAACATTATAACGGCAAACCCTGTATTCGTTAAAACCCCGTCATACTTTGGCCCCACACGCAGGCGACGAAGCAGTGATGTTACGTTATCCGAACGCCGCCACATGCGTGACATTACCAACGAAGACTTAGGCCAAGGAACCCATCCACAGCTTGGCGGGTTTAACCTGCCTAATTATATGGCCCAAATAATGGATGGCACTCCGCGCGAACAAATTGATTATACGGCTCTTAACTGGGCGCACACACTTTTACAAAAGTGGAGCGAAGATTATGCCGATTGGATAAAAAACGATATCGCCGCAATGCGCATTGCATTGGGCATAATAGTTCGCGGTGAAAGCCACCGTGTACGGGCAATGTCGCTTTTACATGGAAATGCTGTACGCATGATACGCGAAGGCGAAGCAATGAATTATCCTTTGATTTCAGCTTTTGCCCGCACCCTTAAGGCGGCGTTTGAAGGAACCCAAGGAAACACTAAACAAGTGCTTGATGTGGCGGAAACTTCTATTCAGGGCCTAGAAGCGGTGGTTAATGCGCATGCCGCCGGACGCGGCGGTGATGTGGCCAATGCGCTAGAGGTATCGCTGATGCAAATGGAAAAAAAGCTTGGGCAAATTAACCCCAGACACGAAGGCTACCATACGGGTCAATATGGCGGGCTGATTGTATAAAAATAATTTGAAAATCCTGATTTTCTTGAATTTAACCCATTGCTGGACCATGTTTTAAGTATGAGCAGCATTAAACCGATCCAATTAGAATTGCCCAAAATCTTTGTTTGCACCAATTTTCGCAGTGGTGTGCATTCATCGTGTGCGGCACGTGGATCAAAGGATATTTTTAAGCAACTAAACGCACTTGCAAAAGAAAGATCAGATGACATTGTGGTTGAGCAAATAGTCTGCCTTGGTCGGTGCGAAAACGGCCCCAATGTGCGCATCGCCGGACATGAAATAATAAATTCGGTCAGCATTGATGATTTGCCATCAATTTTGGATGCGGTGTTGGCTGCAGGCAACAAGTAGGGCAATATTATATATAATTGTATATAAAAAGTCCCTCAGGATGGCTGTTTTTAAGGGTCGGTGGCATGGATCATATAGCGCACTTCAAGGAAATGAGCGTCCGCACAATAGTTAGTATGGCATTTATGGCAATACTGAGCGTGTTCATTTTAGGCATGGGAATTGTCCTGTTTTTTTCTTTATATGCATCGGTGTATGTAATTTGGGCATTAAGTGCGGTTGTTTTGGTTTGTGGCGTTATTGTATGGCTGTGGACAGATCGCATGCTAGCAGCAAGGCTTCATGACCATCGCAGTCTTCCAGCACGGCCTGAATTTTATGACTTCCAAGATTTGAACCAACCCATGCATTGGGATGAAATGGGCGGCAAAGAATTAAAAGAATTAACCTATGTGGTTTTTGATACCGAAACCACCGGGCTTAGCCCATCCACTGGTGATGAAATTATTTCCATTGGCGCGGTACGAATTTCAAACGGCGAAATTGACGAGGCCGGTGCATTTTACCGTTTGGTAAACCCCGGTATGGCCATACCAAAGCAATCAATCCAATATCACGGAATTACCGACGACATGGTAGCTAAAGAAGACCATATTGAAAGCGTTCTTCCGTCGTTCAAGGAATACGTTGGTGATGCAATATTGGTGGCACACAATGCAGCGTTTGATATGAAATTTCTTAAACTTAAAGAAGAAAAAACCGGGATAATTTTCCCTAACCTGGTTTTAGATACGCTGCTTATTTCGGTGTTTCTTGATCACGAATCCCACAACCATTCCCTTGACGGTATTGCCAAACAAATGGGTATAACGATTGAAGGTCGCCACACTGCACTGGGTGATGCGGTGGCAACTGCAAAATTATTAAATAAAATGATTTTTCGATTAGAGGCCCGGGGTATTACTTCGCTACGTCGAGTGGTTGAAGCATCAGCTAAAATAGAGCACGTGCGCAAGTTAAAGGAAAAATTTTAAGGTTGCGCGTTAATGCTTACGCCAATCTGCCATTACCATTTCTGTATCAAGTAACTGGCTCAGGTCATCGCGAACTTTTTTCCATTTGAAACGCATGGAATTTTTTACTATTTCCTCGTCCAACGCTTTTAATTCATCGGCAATTGGTGCCCATTCAACTAATGCTGCAAGACTTGGTTGAAATGCATTTTCACCTTTGGCGCATTCATTCCATACTGTTGTACCAACGCGCGTGCTGAACAATTTTCTGACATCGTCAAACCCTTGGGGCCGCTCTTTTGGGATTTCTTCGTTATCTAGTACGTTATTAAAAATGTGTGTTGCCAATTGGGACATTTCATCATTGCTGGCATTATTGGCGCCGCCTACAACCGCACTAACAAAAACAGAGATATCGGAAAGGGAAACCAGGTATATTTCCCACTTGGCTATGTTTATTGATTGGGCATATTTTTCATCTGCAAACAAAACTGTGTATCTGGTTCCGGCGCGGGTTTTAATATATCCAAAAAGCGTTGTTTGGGTGGCAAACTTGGCCCGGGTATCTGCGAATCGGGCCAAATCGGTAACGCTTAAAACGGGCGGATCCTTGCGCCAAAACTTTAAAGCCCTCAGCGCTAAAGAGATAAAAAAAACAGCCTCTTTTAAGGCTTCCTTTAGCTCAATCCCTATTTTAGTTAACTTTTGAATCATTATAAATTGATTTCCCTAAATATTGATGCTAACCAATTATGGCAGTTTTTTAATACTTTTGAGTTACTTATCATACTCGAAAAGTAGTTGTCGGTTAGCATAGTGTGGTGGAGTGCATTAACTTAACAGTAATTGCGCCCTTGTCATAAGATGTAAACCGGAAAGTATTTTGTGGAGGTTACTGCAAAGTGCTGACTTGTTATAGTAACGAAGACTTTAGTGCCCATCGAATGTAGGTTCGTATGGGTATTGTTTAATCAAGAGGGGAGAGTTTTACATGTCAGGTATCACACCCGAAGTGCGTGCTGCGCACTGGGCTAAGACCAGAAGCCTCACATTTACCGTATTGTTTCTCTGGTTTGTTTTCTCGTTCGGCGTTCACTGGTTTGCTAACGAGCTCAATACAATAACGTTCATTGGTTTCCCGCTCGGCTTTTATATGGCCGCGCAAGGATCGCTTATTGCCTTCGTCGTAATTATTTTCTGGCTTGCTCATGCACAGAATAAAATTGACGAAGAATTCGGTGTTGCCGAAAGCGAATAACCCAATGGCAGAATGAGAAATTTAGGAGAGAATCAATGAAGAGTACTTTCATCGATAACCTGCCAAAAATCTACGGTATTTATACAGGTGGATTTTTGGTCTTTATCGCCTTGATGGCGATCCTCGAACAGTACGGCGTTAGCTCAGAAACTATCGGCGTTTTGTTTGTAGCATTTACTATCTTTATCTATGCCGGCATTGGCTGGCTGTCACGCACCATGCAAGTTGATGCATATTATGTTGCGGGCCGTCAGGTTCCAGCGGTATTCAACGGTATGGCAACTGCAGCTGACTGGATGTCAGGCGCGTCATTTGTTGCCATGGCTGGCGGCATTTACTTTGGTGGTCACGGCTACCTAGCATTTGTTGTTGGCTGGACTGGCGGGTATATCCTCGTCGCTTCGTTGATGGCGCCTTTCTTGCGCAAATTTGGCTGCTATACGGTTCCCGATTATATCGGAACACGTTATGGCGGAAACCTTGCCCGCTTGATGGCTGTTATTGTGTTGGCTGTTGCGTCATTTACTTATGTGACGGCGCAAATTAACGCTACAGGCACCATCGCTGCCCGCGCACTTTCAATTCCATTTGAAGTTGGTGTGTGGTTTGGTCTTTTGGGCATTTTGCTTTGCTCCATGCTTGGCGGTATGCGCGCTGTTACCTGGACCCAGGTGGCCCAGTACATCGTGCTTATTATTGCCTACATCGTTCCGGTGGTATGGATGTCCAACAAACAAGGCTTTGGCATGTTTCCACACCTTGAATACGGTGCAGCCGTTGCCCGTGTGAGCGAACTTGAAACGCTACATCAAGTTGGCGTTCTTACGGCACCTGCGCAAGGCGGCCTTCCAGCGTTGAAAACTCTGCACTCGGTTGCTGCCGATACGGTAATGGCCAAGTGGAAGTTTGCTACATTGGTGCTTTGCATGATGGCCGGTACTGCGTCATTGCCGCATATTTTGATGCGTTATTTCACCACCCCATCGGTGCGTGATGCGCGTAAATCTGTGGCATGGTCATTGCTGTTCATTTTCATGCTGTATTTCACAGCACCAGCATTGGCTACATTCACCAAGCTACAATTGCTTGACCCTAACCTTGCAACCGGCATTATCGGCAAATCATTTGCTGATGCTTCCGCACTTGAATGGGTCAGGAAATGGTCAGAAGTAAAAATGGTAGCCATGGTCGATCTTAATGCTGATGGCATCCTTCAGATCAACGAGTTCTTCATGCGCGGCGATATCGTCGTGCTGGCAACCCCGGAAATTGCCGGTCTGCCGTATGTGGTCTCTGGTCTGGTTGCTGCTGGTGGTATGGCTGCTGCCATGTCGACGGCTGATGGACTATTGTTGGCCATTGCTAACGCGCTTTCGCACGATCTTTACTACAAAATGATCGATCCGACTGCTGACACCAAGAAACGCCTGATTGTTGCGCGTATATTGCTGTTTGGTATTGCTGCGGCCGGTGCCTTTGTTGCCAGTCTCAAGCTGACCAGCATTCTGGGTGCGGTGGCATGGGCGTTTGACTTTGCCTGTTCCGGCTTGTTCTTCCCATTGGTGCTAGGCATCTGGTGGAAACGGGCTAACCGCCCGGGTGCGCTTGCTGGTATGTTCTTCGGGTTCTTCTCCGGGGCGGCATATCTGTATGCAATCCGTTGGGGTGGCATGGACATGTGGTTCGGCATTGACCATCTACGCTTTGGTATTATCGGCATGCCGGTAAGCCTAGTGTCGATGATTGTCGTATCTCTAATGACCAAGGAGCCTGATGCTGAAACGCAGGCCATGGTTGATGAAATGCGTATCCCAACCGGTGAAACAGTGCTTTCTGCTACGCACTAAGTCACTAAATTAAAATAGGGGCGGAGCTTCGGTTCCGCCCCTTTTTTTAATTCTCAGCGTTAAATAGGCGCGCTTTTTATGGAGTATTCAAAGTGACGGAAGTATTCCCAATCTGGGTCATAGTAATTGATTATGTGCTTGGCATGATAATGTGGACCTTGATCGGCCGCTCGGCGATGAACATTTTTCTGCCTGAAAATTCCGAATTTTTCTTCATGAAGGCGTTTGTCAAGCTGACCAATCCGTTTTTGCATCTTTTTGCCAAAATTACTCCGCCATTTCTTATTCGCCCGGTGGTACCGCTTTTTATAGCTTGGTTCTTTTTCATGTTCAGGTTTTACCTTATGCCGCTTTTATTGGGCTATGAGGTTATGGGCATGCTGTCATTTCCCCTAGAAGGTGAAATATCGCGGGTTATCTATGATCTGGGCAGCAAATAATAAGTAAATAATAAAAATCATTTTTTATTTTCTGTCTGGCGCAGTTAATTGTACCCTTAAGATAAGATATCTAATTGGGGTATGCGCAAGCGAGCAAGACACATGGCAAATGACCATCTTAGCCGTATAGACAGTTTTCCCTATCGCCATAGGGTGGCAGACGTTATGCACACCCCATTGGCAACCGTTACCCCCAAAACCTCGGTGGTTGAAGCGGCGGGGATAATGGCGCGCCTATCGGTTAGTTCGCTGGTGACAGTTGACGGCGATGGCAAGCCAATTGGCATAGTCACCGAACGCGATATGGTCAGGGCGTTTTCTATCAATGTTGGTGGTGGCGCAGTGGGCGATATAATGTCATCACCGGTAATTTCAATTTGTGATGATGCCTATGTTTTTATGGCCATTGGGCGAATGGAACGGCGCGACCTTAGGCATTTAATTGTGGTTAACAGCACCGGTCGGGCGGTTGGCATGTTAACATCACGTGCGCTTTTAAAAATACGCGCCGCAAACATTTTAAGCATCAATGACGAACTGGGCGAAGCCCATAATGCCGCCGACCTTGGCCATGTGCGCAAACAATTGCCAATGTTGGCCGAAAAATTATTGGCCGAAAATATCAGTGCGTTGAATGTTTCTTCGGTGATAAGTGCTGTTTATGGCGACATGACGCGTCGGGCCTGGGAAATGGCGGTTAGCCATATGGAAAAATCGGGCGGTGGCCCGCAACCGGCACCCGCCGTATTATTGGTGCTGGGTTCGGGTGGTCGGGGTGAAAGCATGTTAAAACCCGATCAAGATAACGCATTGGTTCATAGCGGATCTGAAATGGATGATGAATGGTTCCGTGATGCGGCAATTTACATGAGCAAGCTATTGGATGATGCCGGAATACCTTTTTGCAAGGGCGAGGTCATGGCATCAAATCAAAAATGGCGCCGTAGTATCGATGGGTGGAAAAAAGAAATATCAAAATGGGTATCAAGCAATGATCCTGAATCATTGTTGATGGTTGATATCTTTTTCGATTTTATCGCAGTTGCTGGTGATATGGAATTGGCAGATCGCCTGCGTGCTAATGCGCTGGCAGCGGCTGGTTCATCCGTAGTTTTTTTAACTATGATGGGTGCGGCATTTTCAAATTATTCAGCCCCCATAGGGCTGTTTGGACGAATTAAAACCACCGATGGCCGGGTTGATCTAAAGCTAAAAGGCATACTACCAATAATCAGCAGTTCGCGCATAATGTCCCTGCAGCATGCCATTGATGAAACCTCAACCAGCGCCAGACTGGACGCACTTAAGGATGAAAAGGTGCTAAATGATAGCGATGCCATGGGCCTGAAGGAATCGCACGAATTGATACAAGGGATAATACTCAGACAGCAAATCGAAGACATAAAACAAGGGCTCGACCCCTCCAGTTGGGTAAATCCACAAATGCTTTCGCCGTGGCAGCTAGGAAAACTAAAAACCGCCCTTAAACGCCTTGAAGGGGCACATCTTTTGGTTCACGACAGCCTTTCCAAAATGAGCGAGCATCCAAATTAACAAGCGGATTTGGGTTTTCAAAGGCCCATTGCACCGAACCCCAATGATAGGCTAAATAACTATCGCTATATTCTTTTTAAGGGAGCTAACCAACAATGGCGTCTTACCAATATATTTATGTGATGAAAGGGCTGGGTAAATCCTACCCCGGTGGGCGCGAAGTCCTTAATAATATAACCCTGTCATTTTTGCCCGGCGTCAAAATTGGTGTGCTCGGCCATAATGGTGCTGGTAAATCAACCTTGCTTAAAATTATGGCTGGCATAGAAAAAGATTATGTCGGCGAAGCATGGGCGGCCGATGGGGTAAAGGTTGGCTATCTTGAGCAAGAACCGCAGCTTGATGAAAGCAAAACTGTCGGTGAAAACGTGATGGAAGGTTTGGGCGAGGTCAAAGACAACCTTGACCGCTTTAATGAAATATCCATGAAATTTGCCGAACCCATGGACGATGACGAAATGGCGGCTTTGTTAGAAGAGCAAGGCGATCTGCAGGAAAAAATAGACGCACAAAATGGTTGGGAATTCGAACGCACCGTTGAAATAGCAATGGATGCACTGCGTTGCCCACCATTTGATGGCGAGGTCGCAAAGCTATCTGGTGGTGAAAAGCGCCGAATTGCGCTGGCGCGCTTGCTTTTGCAAAAGCCCGATCTTTTATTGCTCGATGAACCAACCAACCATCTGGATGCTGAATCGGTGGCTTGGCTGGAACGCCATCTGGAAGAATACGCGGGCACGGTAATGATTGTTACCCATGACCGTTACTTCCTAGATAACGTTACCGGCTGGATTTTAGAGCTAGATCGTGGCAATGGAATTCCCTACGAAGGCAATTATTCATCATGGCTAGAACAACAAGAAAAACGTTTAGCCCATGAAGAAAAAGAAGAAACCTCGCGCCAAAGAACCCTGAAACATGAATTGGAATGGATACGCCAGTCACCAAAAGCGCGCCATGCAAAATCTAAGGCCCGTATTTCGTCCTATGATGAATTGTTAGCCAAAGATAAAGAAAAGCGCATCGGCGCATCGCAGATATCAATTCCCGCTGGCCCCCGTTTGGGCGATTTGGTGATAGAGGCCGAACACCTGAGCAAGGCCTTCGGCGACAGATTATTGATAGATGACCTTTCCTTTAAATTACCGCCGGGCGGTATTGTTGGCATTATTGGCCCCAATGGTGCCGGTAAAACAACATTGTTTCGTATGATTACCGAACAGGAAGCCCCAGATGGCGGTAGCTTAAAAATTGGCGATACGGTCAAGCTTGGCTATGTCGATCAATCGCGTGAATCTTTAGATAACAATAAAAACGTATGGGAAGAAATTTCGGGCGGTCTTGATATACTAGAGGTTGGCAAAAAAGAAATTCAAAGCCGGGCTTACGTTTCATGGTTTAATTTTAAAAGCGGAGATCAGCAAAAAAAGGTAGGTCAGCTTTCTGGCGGTGAACGTAATCGGGTGCATTTGGCCAAAATGTTATTAACCGGTGCCAATGTATTGCTGCTGGATGAACCGACCAACGATTTGGATGTTGATACCCTTCGCGCGCTAGAAGAAGCACTTTATGATTTTGCTGGTTGTGCTGTTATTATTTCCCATGATCGTTGGTTCCTTGACCGCATTGCCACCCACATTTTAGCATTCGAAGGCAATTCCGAGGTTGTCTGGTTTGAAGGTAATTACGAAGATTACGAAGCGGATAAGAAAAAACGTTTGGGTGATAGTGCCGATCAACCGCACCGCATCCAGTACAAGCCACTTACTAGATAATTATATTAAGATAGTAAGTTAAAATAAAAGCCCGCCCCATTTACAAAGGGGCGGGCTTTTTATATTAGCGTTAATGAGAGCGCTTTATCTGCGGGTCGCGGTGACCGAGCTATCGCCATCAGGGTCTTCCATATCATCCATAGCAGGCAAGCCAGATATGGTGGGCATGGAATTGGGTTGGCCATTTCTTATCTGGTCCTTGCGGTATTGGCGATAAAGGCTTCTGACGGTGGCGTAATAATCGATTGATGTACGCTCCATATCATCAATTTCTTCCATGTTGCGCGCACGCCAGTCAACGTTTTGGGCACCGCTGCGGGTTGGGCTGACCCAACGACGATCAGTGTTAATCGACCAGTTAGTAATGGGGTCGGCAAAGTAATCTGCGACCAACCCAGCGGCGTCGCGTGGGTTAGATGGGCCAAATATCGGCAACATTATGTAAGGGCCTTCACCCACGCCCCAAACGCCTAAGGTCTGGCCAAAATCTTCGGAATGGTCGGGGTATCCCATATCGGTGGCCATATCAAAAATACCCCCGATGCCAACGGTGGTGTTAATGACAAACCTAGCCAATGTATCCCCGGCCCTATCGCTGTTTCCTTGCAAAATGTCATTAAACAAGACAACGGGCGAGCTCAGATTATCAAGAAAATTACTAAAGGCTGTTTGTAGCTGGGGCGGTAACATTCCACGGTAAAAAATGGCGGCTGGGCGCAAAAACCATGTATCCAGCCCGCGGTTTACCTGAAAAATAACCCGGTTTACTGGCTCTAGTGGGTCATTAAGCGCAATTTGTTCGGCCCGGGTTTCGGGGTCAGTGCTGTTATTTGCAGCGCTAGCGCAGCCCATAAGCATGACGCCTAGCGCCACAACGGCACCTAGGCGCGCAACGGCCCTTACAGGGCGTGCCAGAGCGCAGGCGGCGTTTAAACCAATTGCTGGCGTTTCTGTACAACCGTTTTTAATTTCTTGTGTAAGCAATTTTATGCCTTTCCCCGTCGACTTTAAGCAGTTTTTCCCAGTTGCTGGTGATTTTGTAGCATCATCATTGATATCATCCTGAGAAATAAAAGAATCACTACAGTTAATCTTACGGTCTGACATATCACGCCAACATATAAAAAACCATACGTTATAGGCGCTTGCCGTCATTGATGGGTAAATATGATGCATAAATGCAACTATTAAAAGATGATTATAACCAGAAAAAAATATAATACTTGCAATAGACATAAAGATATACTTATATCCTTATTATAACCTAAAATTGCGGCATTTGTTTTTGGAAAAAACTATGGATTATACGGTAGAAATGCTTAGGGCGGTGGCTGAACCCACCCGTTTACGCCTATTGGCACTTCTTGGTGCCGGGGGGGAGCTCAGCGTTAGCGAGCTAGTTCGCGTTTTGGGTCAAAGCCAGCCCCGGCTTTCACGCCATTTAAAAATACTAACCAAGGCAGGTTTATTAGAGCGCCTAAGCGAGGGTAGTTGGGCATTTTACCGTACCCGGCAAATAGAGCCACAATCTGACAATGTGCGAACTATTTTGTCATTGTTGCCAAAAGACGATGGGGTTATCGCCGCCGACCGCGCCCATCTTGATGAAATAAAATCTGCCCGCGCCCAAGCGGCACAAGAATATTTTCAACACCATGCAGCAGAATGGGACCGCATGGCCCAGCTTAATATTAATGAAGATGCGGTTATTCATGCCGCGGAACAGATGTTGCCTTTAGGCAAAGCGGAAAAGATTTTAGATATTGGAACCGGAACCGGGAAAATGCTGGAACTGTTCGCGCCCAAGGTCAAGACGGCAGTTGGGGTCGATCTTAATGCAGAGATGTTACAAGTCGCGCGTGCCAATATGGATAGCGCAGGGCTTTCAAATGTTTCATTGCGTCAATCTGATATTTATACTTTACCATATGAATCGAGAAGTTTTGACGCCGTTACCTGCCATCAGGTTCTTCATTTTCTCGATCGTCCGAGCCAAGCAATTGTTGAGGCTGCGCGCATACTTAAACCAGGCGGATATATGCTAATTGCTGATTTAGCACCGCATGACGTTGAAGATCTTCGTAAAAAGCACGCTCACCGCAGACTGGGGTTTGAAGATAGTGAAATTAAATTATGGTTTGCCAAGGCCGCCATGCGCCCGCAGGCAACCGTACACTTGAAAGGAAACCCACTGAGCGTCACATTATGGCTGGCACAAAAGGGTAAAAATGACGATATTGATAAACAAAAGGAAACAGCCTGATGGCAATAAATAATGACAGCACAAATATACGTCCCAGTCTTGCCGTAGCGTCGCCCCTACCCAAAGACGCGCGCGTATCGTTTGAATTTTTTCCCCCCAAAACAGAAAAACTTGAACAGAATCTGTGGGCAGCCATTGAAAGGCTTGCTCCGGTAAAGCCTAGTTTTGTTTCTGTAACTTATGGTGCTGGTGGCACTACCCGCGAACGTACCCATACAACAGTTTCCAGAATTAAACGTGAAACCGATATGGAGCCGGCCGCCCACTTGACCTGCGTTGGCGCTTCCCGCGAAGATGTGGATGATATCGCCAGAAAATATTGGGAAGATGGTATCCGCCATATTGTGGCGCTACGCGGTGACCCGGTTGAGGGGCAATCGGTGTATGAACCGTTTCCCGGTGGCTATGCCTATGCTTCCGATCTTGTGGTAGGTCTTAAAAAAATTGCCGACTTTGAAATAAGCGTTGCGTGCTATCCTGAAACCCATCCCGAAGCTAAAAGTGCGGCAGATGACATTGATAACCTAAAGCGCAAAGTCGATGGCGGGGCAACCCGCGCCATTACCCAGTTTTTTTTCGATAACGATGCTTATCTCAGGTTTTTGGATAAAACCGCCAAGGCGGGTATCAATATACCCATAGTTCCGGGAATTCTTCCGGTTACCAATTTTGCCCGGGTACAAGAATTTGCCGCCGCTACCGGGGCATCAATACCCAAATGGATGGCCGAATTATTTGATGGTCTTGATGATGATCCGGAAACACGAAAACTTGTGGCCGCTACAGTGGCTGCCGAACAGTGCCGCGCACTATATACCAGCGGCGTGCATGATTTTCATTTTTACACCCTTAACCGGGCAGATTTAACCTACGCAATTTGCCACATATTGGGCGTGCGGCCTTAAACAAAAGAAGAGATTTAATGACAACTGCAAAACAAAAAATCGAAGCCCTTCTTAAGGAACGCATCCTTGTTCTTGATGGCGCCATGGGCACCATGATACAGCGTGAAAATTTGGTTGAAGAAGATTTTCGCGGAACTCGCTTTGTTGATGCTGCATCTGAATTAAAGGGCAACAATGACCTTCTTTCCATAACCCGGCCTGATGTAATAAAAAACTTACACGCTCAATTTTTCGAAGCCGGTTCCGATATTATTGAAACCAATACCTTTAATTCAACCACCATATCGCAGGCCGATTATGGTCTGGAAGATGCAGCCTATGAATTAAACGTTGCCGGTGCGCGCATTGCACGTGAGGTTGCGGATCAATATTCAACACCTGCAAAACCGCGTTTTGTTGCAGGCGTATTAGGCCCAACCAACCGTACCGCATCCATCAGCCCCGATGTAAATGACGCGGGAATGCGCAATGTTACCTTTGATGAATTGGTCGGTGCCTATGCCCAGGCCGCCCGTGGTTTGGTCGAGGGCGGGGCAGATTTGATTTTAATTGAAACCGTGTTTGATACCTTAAATGCCAAGGCCGCAGTTTATGCGGTGTTGGAAATGTTTGATCAAACAGGGAATGAATTACCCATCATGCTGTCTGGAACCATAACAGATGCATCCGGGCGCACCCTTTCGGGGCAAACGGCCGAAGCATTTTGGTATTCTCTTTCCCATGCTAAACCGCTTTCCATCGGCTTTAACTGTGCATTGGGTGCCGAAGATCTGCGTCCGCACGTGCAAACGGTGGCCGGTGTTGCAGGGGTTAATGTTAGCGTTCATCCTAATGCTGGGCTGCCCAATGAATTTGGCGAATATGATGATACGCCCGAATACATGGCCCGCGTGCTGAAAAGCTTTGCCGAGGATGGTTTATTAAATATTGTCGGCGGTTGTTGCGGTTCAACCCCTTCGCACATAAAAGCCATTGCCGAAGCGGTTAATAATATAAAACCCCGCGTGGTTCCCGATATAAAACCAGTTTGTTCACTGGCTGGTCTTGAACCGCTTATCCTTAATGATGTAACTGGTTTTGTTAATGTCGGGGAACGCTGCAACGTTGCCGGTTCGGCCAAATTTAAAAACCTTATTGCCGAAGGTAATTATCAGTCGGCATTGGAAATTGGCCGCATTCAAGTTGAAAATGGTGCACAAATTGTTGATGTCAACATGGATGACGCCATGCTTGACGCCGAAAAAGAAGTTGTAACATTTTTAAACCTTATTGCCGGTGAACCCGACATCGCCCGGGCCCCGCTAATGATTGATAGCTCCAAATGGGACGTAATCGAAGCCGGCCTAAAATGTGTGCAGGGTAAAGGGGTGGTTAATTCCATCAGCCTGAAAGAAGGCGAAGAAGAATTTATTGATCATGCCAAAAAAGTTCTGCGTTATGGTGCAGCAGTTATTGTTATGGCGTTCGACAAAGACGGACAGGCCGATAGCTTTCAGCGCATGATACAAATTTGCGAACGCTCATACCGTATATTGGTGGACAAGGTAGGCTTCCCCCCACAAGACATTATTTTCGATCCAAATATTTTTCCCATTGCAACCGGCATCGAAGAACACCGCAATTTTTCGGTGGATTATATAAATGCGTGTAAATGGATAAAAGAAAATTTACCCCATGCTTCTATTTCTGGCGGGGTTTCCAATATGTCGTTTTCGTTCAGGGGCAACAACCCGGTACGCGAAGCCATGCACTCAGTATTTCTTTATCACGCAATCAAGGCCGGAATGAACATGGGCATCGTTAATGCCGCCCAGCTAAGCGTATATTCTGATATTGAGAAAGATTTGCGTGAACGAGTAGAAGACGTGGTTCTTAATCGCAACGCAGAGGCCACCGAACGCCTGCTTGATGTGGCCGATGCAACCAAGGGAATGGCAGCCAAAGAAACCGGGCCAGATTTAGCATGGCGTGATGTTTCCGTTACTAAGCGCCTTGAGCATGCATTGGTAAAAGGTATTGCCGATTTTGTAGTGCTCGATACCGAAGAAGCCCGCCTTGAAGCCAAAGCACCAATTGATGTCATCGAAGGGCCATTGATGGATGGGATGAACGTGGTTGGCGACCTGTTTGGTTCGGGACAAATGTTTTTACCCCAAGTTGTAAAATCAGCCCGGGTAATGAAACAAGCGGTCGCGCATTTATTGCCATTTATCGAAGCCGAAAAAGCAGCCGATTCCACCAAATCCAGCTTCAAGGGCAGGGTGTTGATGGCAACGGTAAAGGGCGATGTGCACGATATTGGCAAAAACATTGTTGGCGTGGTGATGCAGTGCAACAATTTTGAAGTTATCGACATGGGGGTCATGGTTCCATGGGCCGATATTTTAGACAAAGCAGCTGAAATTAATGCCGATATTATTGGCCTTTCTGGCCTTATTACCCCGTCATTGGAAGAAATGGTAACGGTCGCGCGTGAAATGGAACGCCGTGGGCTTAAAACCCCGGTGATGATTGGCGGGGCCACCACATCCAAAGTTCACACCGCGGTAAAAATTGCGCCTGTATATTCTGGCTCAGTGGTTTATGTGGTTGATGCTTCGCGTGCGGTTGGGGTTGCGTCAAATTTATTATCGGAAAAAGACCGCGATGGTTATGTCGCAGATATAAAAGCCGAATACGCCGAAATAAAAACCCGTCACGAGGCAGGGCAAACTGATCGTGAACAATCAACTATTGCGGCAGCGCGTGATAACCGCCAACAAATTGATTGGCAAAAATCACCACCACCCGTTCCTGCGTTTGTTGGAACAAAAGTTTTTGCTGATTACCCA
>JAOUJU010000004.1 GCA_029883045.1 Rhodospirillaceae bacterium | reverse complement strand
AGCAGTTAGCGAAGAAGCGCCAGCAGAAGCACCGGCAGAGGAAAAAGCCGAGGGTTAATCCCTTGGCTCTTTTAAAGCGTAGGAAAAATTGACCAAGCCTGATCCAAAAACAGCTGAAGACCTGATTTTGGTGGCGACGGTTGGCGCAGCCCGCGGGTTAAAGGGTGAAGTCAGGGTCAAAAGTTTTACCGCCGACCCACTTGATTTAGGCACGTTCACTGAGCTGTTTGATGAGAGTGGCAAGAAAAGTTACAGGTTAAAAATAACCGGCAAGCAAAAAGAAAGCCTGTTGGCGCGAATTGAAGGAGTAGACGACCGTACAGCAGCCGAAAAAGTTCGTGGATTGAAATTGTTTGTCCGCCGCGAACAAATGGCAAAACCCCAAGACGGAGAATTTTTTGTCTCTGATCTGGTTGGGCTTGAGGCAAGGCTGCAAGACGGAACATTGTGGGGCCGGGTTGTGCTGGCAGATGATTTTGGCGCAGGCCCCGTAATAGAGGTGGAGCTTATAAACGGTAAAAACGAAATGGTGCCGTTCACCATGGAAGTTGTTCCCGAGATTGATTTGGAAAAGGGCCTGATAGTGGTTGTTCCACCAGAACAGTTGCCAGTAGGACCCGAAGAGCAAAATAAAGAGACAGAAGAAGAACAAGAAGGAGAAACAAAGGAGCCCAAGCGGTGAGCGAGCCATTTAATGCAAGCGTGTTGAGCCTGTACCCGGAAATGTTTCCAGGCCCCCTTGGCACCTCGCTTAGCGGTCAGGCACTGGAAAATGGCCTGTGGCAGCTAGAAACGGTGGACATTCGTGACTTTGCAAGCGATAAACACCGCACCGTGGATGATAGCCCTTTAGGGGGCGGTGCCGGAATGGTTATGCGCCCCGATGTGGTTGGGGCGGCCATCCGGAAAGTTCAGGAAAATCAAAGCGTTGAAAGACCACTGATTTATTTGAGCCCCCGCGGAAAGCCCCTTGTCCAACAACGGGCCAAGGAACTGGCCCAAGGCCCCGGCATTATATTGCTGTGTGGGCGGTTTGAAGGGGTCGATGAAAGGGTGCTGGAAAGGCACCAGATGGAGGAAATCTCCATCGGTGATTTTGTTCTTTCCGGCGGTGAATTAGCGGCGATGGTTTTGCTCGATGCGACAATAAGGCTTTTGCCGGGCGTCATGGGCAGCGAAATATCGCTTGAGGAAGAAAGTTTCGAAAAGGGATTGCTTGAATATCCCCATTACACCCGACCCCGCGAATGGGAAGGGATGGCGGTACCGGAAGTTTTGTTATCCGGTCACCACGAAAAAATTCGTAGCTGGCGACGCCAGCGCGCGGAGGAAACGACCCGTAAGCGGCGCCCCGATCTTTGGAGCGTTTATGCAAAGACGGAAAAGAATGAAGTTGAAGAAAGTTAGGTTTTAATTACAACAAACGAATTTTGGTTTTTGCCGCAAAATACGGCGAAAGATGTTTTGAAAGAAAAAGGAACTAGAGCCATGAACATTATTGAAGAGCTCGAAAACGAACAGTTGGTTAAACTAACCAACGATCGCAAATTGCCCGAGTTTCATCCAGGTGACACAATTCGTGTCAACGTGAAGATCGTTGAAGGTGACCGCGAACGTTTGCAGGCATTTGAAGGCGTTTGCATTGCACGCAAAAACGATGGGTTAAATTCATCATTTACCGTGCGCAAACTTTCGTCGGGCGAAGGGGTGGAACGTGTATTCCCACTTTATTCACCCAACGTTGCCGATGTTAGCGTTGTTAGGCGTGGCGATGTTCGCCGGGCGAAACTTTATTACCTGCGTGGGCGTACCGGTAAACGCGCACGTATCGCCGAACAGACCGATGGCTATAAGGCAAAGATTACTGCTGACGAAAAAGCAGTTGCCGCCGAAGTAAAAGCTGAAAGCAAAAAGAAGTCAGCCAAAGTTAGAGCGGAAAAAGACGCCGTTAAAACCGAAGCCGCGACTAAATAAAAAAAGATTATTGATTTGCCCGTTACCGCTACCAAAATATTTGGCGCTGGTAGCGGGCAACGCAATAACGTCTACGCCCAATGGGAACACCGCGCTCGAGGAATTCCATGACAGAAGCAAAAACCCTTTTCGATAAAATATGGGATGCCCATCTGGTCGATGTGCAAGATGACGGCACCTGCCTGATATATATTGATCGTCATTTAGTGCACGAAGTAACCAGCCCGCAAGCATTCGAAGGCTTGCGCATGGCCGGGCGCAAAGTTCATCGCCCAAATGCAACGCTGGCGGTGGCTGATCATAACGTGCCAACCACCAATCGTGCAGGCGGAATTAAAAACCCTGAATCGCGCCTACAGGTGGAAACCCTAGAACAAAACGTAGCCGATTTTGGCGTTCCTTATTTTCCCACCGACGATATCCGCCAAGGGGTCGTGCATATTGTCGGGCCGGAACAGGGCTTTACTTTGCCCGGCACCACCATCGTTTGTGGTGATAGCCACACCGCCACCCACGGCGCGTTTGGGGCCTTAGCGTTTGGTATTGGCACGTCCGAGGTCGAACATGTTTTAGCGACGCAAACCTTGTTGCAGGCACCTGCTAAAAATATGTTGATAAAAGTAACGGGCGAAATGCCTGAAGGGGTCGAAGCCAAAGATATTGTTCTTGCCATCATTGGTAAAATTGGCACCGCCGGTGGCACCGGATACGTAGTTGAATATGCCGGCCCTGCAATTGAAGCCCTTTCCATGGAGGGGCGCATGACCGTTTGCAACATGACGATCGAGGCAGGCGCGCGCGCAGGCTTAATTGCGCCTGATGAAAAAACTTTTGAATATCTAATGGGGCGGCCCATGTCACCCAAAGGTGGAGCGTGGGAACAGGCAGTTTCATATTGGAAAACATTAAAATCTGACAGTAATGCCAAGTTTGATACGGTGGTTGAGCTTGATGCATCAAAACTTGTACCCGAAGTTACCTGGGGAACTAGCCCGGAAAACGTAATACCCATAACTGCCAACATTCCTGACCCGGCCAGCGAACCCAACGCAGAAAAACGTACCGCAATGGAACGCTCGCTTGCCTATATGGATTTAAAAGCAGGCGCACCGATCGAAGGCACACCCATTGACCGCGTCTTTATTGGTTCTTGCACCAACGGGCGGATTGAAGATTTGCGCGTTGCCGCAGCCATCGCCCGTGGCCGTAAAGTTGCCAGCACCGTAGGTGCCATGGTTGTTCCCGGTTCCGGCATGGTCAAAGAACAAGCCGAAATTGAGGGCTTGGATAAAATATTTATCGAAGCCGGGTTTGAATGGCGTGAGCCAGGTTGTTCCATGTGTTTAGCCATGAACGAAGATAGGTTAGAACCGGGTGAACGCTCGGCCTCAACGTCTAATCGTAACTTCGAAGGGCGCCAAGGCAAAGGCGGGCGCACCCATTTGGTTAGCCCTGCCATGGCAGCAGCAGCAGCGATAAAAGGCTGCTTAACCGATGTGCGTAAATTAATGGCGGAAGGATAGTGGGAATGGAAAAATTCACAAAACTTACCGGTGTTGCCGCACCTATGCCAATTCGCAACATCGATACCGACATGATTATCCCTAAGCAGTTTTTAAAAACCATCAAACGCGAAGGTTTGGGTAAAAACCTGTTTGATGAAATGCGTTTTCTTGATGATGGTTCGGAAAACCCCGATTTTGTGCTTAATAAACCGGCCTATCGCAAAGCTTCAATTATTGTGGCGGGTGATAATTTTGGTTGTGGCTCATCACGTGAACACGCACCGTGGGCGCTAAACGATTTTGGCATCAAGGTTATTATTTCAACCAGCTTTGCCGATATTTTTTATAACAACAGCTTTAAAAACGGCATGTTGCCCATCAAAGTTGACGAACAAACATTAGCCAAATTAATGGATGATGCCGAACGCGGTTCCAACGCCACCCTTACAATTGATTTGCAAGCACAAACCATTGAAGGCCCAGACGGCGGGGTGGTCAATTTTGAAATTGATCCGTTCCGCAAACAATGCCTGCTTGAAGGGTTGGATGATATTGGCCTAACCATGAAAAAATCGGCCAAGATTGATGATTACGAACAAAAACAAAAAACCCTGCAACCTTGGTTAGCCTAATTTGCTTGGCGCTATAAGGAAATTATAAATGTCTTCTAATAAAAATCTTCTTGTTCTTCCCGGTGACGGTATCGGCCCCGAAGTTGTAAACGAAGCAATTCGTATTGTTGATTGGATGGGCGAAAAACGCCATTTCAAATTTAACGTTGAACAAGACCTAGTTGGCGGCGCTTGTTATGACGCGCACGGTTCAGCCGTAACCGACGCTACCATGGAAAAAGCTAAATCCGCCGATGCGGTATTGTTAGGTGCCGTTGGTGGTCCAAAATGGGATAACGTTGCACGTGATGCACGCCCCGAAGCAGGGCTTTTGCGTTTGCGCAAAGATTTAGATCTGTTTGCCAACCTTCGCCCAGCCATTGTGTTTGATGCGCTTATTGATTCTTCAACCCTTAAACCAGAAGTGGTCAAAGGTTTGGATATAATGATTTTACGCGAGCTGACCGCCGGGGTTTATTTTGGCCAACCGCGCGGGATTGAAGAACGCGACGGGGTGCGTTATGGCCTTGATACCCAAATTTATTCCGAACCAGAAATAGAGCGCATAATGGAAGTAGCTTTTGATTTAGCGCGCAAACGAAACAAAAAAGTAACGTCCGTGGAAAAAGCCAACGTAATGGAATCTGGCGTGTTCTGGCGTGAGATCGCAACTAAGGCCCATAAAAATGGCAACACCGATATTGAGCTTAGCCACATGTACGCCGATAATTGCGCAATGCAATTGGTGCGTTGGCCCTCTCAGTTTGACGTAATTGTAACAGACAACCTGTTTGGCGATATATTGTCAGATTGCGCCGCTATGTTAACCGGATCATTGGGTATGTTGCCGTCGGCTTCCATCGGTTCACGCGATCCTGAAACTGGCAAAGTTCCTGCCATGTACGAACCGGTACACGGTTCGGCCCCTGATATTGCAGGTCTTAACAAAGCCAATCCGCTAGCCACAATTTTGTCTTTTTCCATGTTGCTTAGGTATTCGTTCGATTTGGCTGAAGATGCCGACATGATTGATAAAGCGGTGGAAGCAGTCTTGAATAACGGTCTTAGAACACCTGACATCATGGCTGATGGCTGCCGCTCGGTAAGTACCGCCGAAATGGGCAAGGCCGTGGTGGCCGAGCTGGATAAACTGGCTTAAATAGACCGCTTGGCCCTTGCCATCTGGCCTCTTTTAAGGCTAAACAATGGGCAGAAATTTATTTAAGGACGGATAGATTGATGATTTGTCGCCAAAAAATAGCGTCACAAGCCAGCCCGGCAGTTAGCTCGGGCCCGTCTTTTATTGCCAAAACCACCAAGAAAACTAAAACCGCATATTAAGCGGGCGTTTGGTTTTGTTTTAAGTTCAACCAGGCCCGCGGAAACCCCGCGGGCTTCAGTTTATGGGCCCCTAGGGAAAAGCAGTCCTAAACTTTAGGAGAAGAAAAATGGGTTATAAAGTCGCAGTTGTCGGTGCCACGGGCAATGTCGGGCGCGAGTTACTGCAAACCATGTATGAAAGAAATTTTCCCGCCGACGAAGTGGTGGCGCTGGCGTCTAGCCGTTCGCTTGGCACGGAAGTTTCCTATGGCGATGATAAACGCCTCAAAGTTCAGGACCTTGCCAATTTTGATTTCACTGGTACCGATATCGTGCTTTCTAGTCCAGGGGCAAAAGTATCGGCTGAATTCGCACCCAAAGCTGCCGCCGCTGGTGCAATTGTGGTTGATAACACGTCGCATTTTCGCATGGACCCGGATGTGCCATTGGTTGTACCCGAAGTTAACCGCGAAGCAATTGCTGGTTATACCAACAAAGGTATCATCGCCAATCCAAATTGTTCGACCATTCAAATGTTAGTGGCGTTAAAGCCGTTGCACGATATTGCGCGCATCAAACGCTTGGTGGTTGCGACCTATCAGTCGGTATCTGGTGGTGGCAAGGATGCTATGGATGAATTGTTTAATCAAACCCGTGGTATTTTTACCAACCAACCAGTCGAAAAAACTAAACAAAAATTTACCAAACAAATTGCGTTTAACGTGATACCGCATATTGATGTCTTTATGGATGATGGCGCAACCAAAGAAGAATGGAAAATGGTTGTTGAAACGCAAAAAATTCTTGATCCGGATATCAAACTTATTGCCACCTGCGTCCGTGTGCCGGTGTTCATCGGCCATGGCGAAGCAATAAATGTTGAATTTGAAACCCCATTATCCGAAGACGACGCGCGCGAAGCATTAAAAAATGCACCCGGCGTTTCGCTGGTTGATTTCCGCCAAGACGAAGGCTACGTAACGCCGACTGAATGTGCGGGCGAAGATGCGGTGTTTGTTTCGCGCCTTCGGGTTGACCCTACGGTTGAAAATGGACTTAGCATGTGGGTGGTATCTGATAATTTGCGCAAAGGTGCAGCGCTTAATACCGTGCAAATTGCCGAAGCATTGATAGAAGATTATTTATCCTAATAATTTTAAATAATTTTTTTCAACAATCATGATGCCGTAGCGGAAATGCCAACCTTGGCTTCCTCGGCTAATTGTTCGTCGGTTTTAATATCATAATCTTCGCGCCGTTCTTGCCCCAAGAACGGTTTATCATGGCGCCTGCGATCGGGCCCGAAATAATTATCGGTGCGAACGAATGGGCGCGGATGTTCAATTATGGTCTGAATCCGCTTCATGATGGATTTTGCTGAAAGCGGCTTTACCAGAAATTCATTAACCCCGGAGTCGCGCGCTTCGGTAACCCGTCCCCGTTCAGAATGGGCCGACATCATTATAACCGGCAAGAACGGATCTGGGGTGTCATCGCCGGTGCGTATCCAGCGGGTAAGCTCTAGCCCATCTAGTGGGTCCATCATCCAATCGGCAATTATGATGTCTGGTTTAAAATCGCCCAAGGTCAGGGCGTCCATGGCATCGACCCCGTCCTTTGCTTCGCGCACTTCCAAAACATTAAATTGGGTTAAAACCCGGCGCACGATTGTGCGCATGAACGGGTTATCATCAACCACAAGAATCTTGATATTTTTTAGATAATCCGACATTTGCAGGCTTTCAACCTAGGCACCCCATACCACACTATACAATATAGCACCCGATGTTAATTTTCAGCAAACTTGCAAGTGCCCCCGTCAGGGCGCATATTTGCAGTGGAATTTTGTTAAAACCCAAACCATTGCAACCAACCGGACAACCAACCGGAGGTCTCTCCCCATGCCAAACACCTCACGTCCACGTAGAAGCGCACTTTATATGCCGGGTGCCAATGTTCGCGCCCTCGAAAAAGCCCGCACCCTTGGGTGTGATGCCATAATAATGGATTTGGAAGATTCGGTAGCCCCTGATGCTAAAAAACAGGCGCGTAAAAATGTGGCCGAAGCAATTAAAGCGGGCGGTTATGGCAAACGTGAAATTGTGGTTCGGGTGAACGCACTGGACACCACCTGGGGATACAAGGACATTGTAGCTGCTGCTACTTCAGGTGCGCACGCGGTTTTGTTGCCAAAAACCGAAAGCGCCCATGCGGTTCGTCAGGTTGAACACATAATGGAAGAATCCGGCGCATCCGATACTATGGAAATATGGTGCATGATAGAAACTCCGCGCGGCGTATTGCGAACCGAACTTATTGCCAGCGCATCCCCGCGTATTTCATGTTTGGTGATGGGAACATCTGACCTAGCCAAAGACCTGCATGCCCACCACACCCGCGAACGTATTCCCATGGTGATGAGCCTAGGCCACTGTTTGATAGTTGCACGGGCATATGGCCTTTCTATTTTGGATGGGGTTCATCTTGATCTTTCTGATAATGATGGGTTTGAACAATCATGCTTGCAGGGAGTAGATTTTGGCTTTGATGGAAAAACCCTGATACATCCAAAAACCATAGCCAAGGCCAATGAAGTTTTTGGCCCCTCGCAAGAAGAGGTCATCTGGTCGCAAAACATCATCAGCGCATTTGATGCGGCGCGAAAAAAGGGTGATGGGGTTGTTGTTATAGATGGAAAGCTGGTTGAAAACCTCCATATAGTGGAGGCCCAAAGGATAGTTAGAATGGCACAGCGGATAAAAGAACTCGAAGCAGGCATCACTGAATAATTTTAAATTTGCAAAGGGTGCACCCAGGCAATGAAAATTTTTATAAGCGACAAAATTGATAAAGGAAATTTCTTCGAGGATTTTCGCCTTGGGCAAAAAATTGTGCACCCGACCCCGCGCACCGTAACCGAAGGTGATGTTTCGTTTTATACTGCACTTTATGGTCCGCGCTTTGCGTTTAATTCATCTGATATTTTTGCTATGAACCTTGGGCTCGATGCGGCACCGCTTGATGATTTTTTGCTGTTCCATATAATTTTCGGGCGCAGCGTCAGTGATATTTCATTAAATGCAATTGCTAATTTGGGCTATGCGTCTTGTCGTTTTTCCACCCCGGTATATCCCGGCGATACCGTGAAGGCGACATCAAGCATTATTGGGCTAAAGAAAAATTCAAACAACAAAACTGGAATTGTTTGGGTGCACACTGAAGGTACGAATCAAGAAGATAAACCAGTGATAGATTATATTAGCTGGTCGATGCTGCCAATAAATAACCATGATGCACCCTCGCAAGGCTACCTTACACCTGAATTAGACATAATGGCCGCAACCAAGGAAATTCCCATTCCTAGCGCGCTTGATTTATCGGGTTATGATACGGAACTTTCTGGCAGTCAGCACTTGTGGGATGATTATGAAACTGGCGAACGCTTAGACCACATTGCTGGGTTCACGGTTGAAGAATCCGAACACCAAATGGCGGTACGGCTTTATCAAAATTCAAGCCGCGTGCATTTTGATGCACCAATGACAAAAGATACCCGTTTTGGCAAAAGGCTGGTTTATGGTGGGCACGTTATTTCTATTGCGCGCGCCCTTAGCTTTAATGGTTTGGCTAATGCGTTCAAGGTTGCAACGGTTAATTCAGCCACCCATGTGGCCCCAGTTTTTGCCGGTGATACCCTATATGCTTGGTCGGAAATATTGGGCAAAGAGCAAATACCCCATCGCACCGATTTAGGTGCATTGCGCCTGCGTACGGTTGTTTGCAAAAACCAAAGTGGCGCAGGGTTCCCATATCGTAGCGGCGAAGATGAATATGATCACACAGTGGTGCTTGACCTTGATTACACGGTATTGATTCCCACCTAATTGTGCGTAATTTTAAGCAGCGTTGACTAAGCGGGGATTGGGCTCCAAACTAAGAAAAATCAAAAGCATAGGGCAAAATACAATATGCAGAACGACGCTAAACCGCTTTCACCCCATCTTCAGGTTTACCGCCCACAGGTAACCTCGGTGCTTTCAATTATGCACCGTTTGACCGGAATAGTTTTGGTTTTGGCTGCAATGTTGCTGACCTATTGGCTGGCGGCTGCGGCTTATGGACCCGATGCATTTGCCCGCGCGCAAATTGTGTTGGAATCGTGGTTTGGCCGGCTGGTTATGTTCGGCTTTACCTTTTCATTGTTTTATCACCTGTTAAACGGGTTCAGGCACCTTGGTTGGGATATGGGCAAGGGTTTTGATCTTACCCGTCTGCGCATCACTGGGGGGCTGGTTGTTATTGGCTCAATCGCGCTTACGCTGCTTAGCTGGATGTGGGCCTATGGTCATGTGGGCAAGCTGTAGGATGGAAATCAATGGCTGATATATCGCGCAATAAACGCCAGCTTCGATCAAACCTCAGCCGGGTTCGTGGCCTTGGTTCGACCCGTGAAGGTGTGCACCATTGGTGGGCCCAACGTATGAGCGCAGTTGCGCTGATACCTCTTTCAATGTGGTTTGTTTATTCGCTGATAACCCTAACTGGTGCCGATTATCAGTCGTTTCATGCTTGGGTATCGGAATTTGGTAATTCTGTTTTTTTGGTGCTGTTAATTATTACACTTTTCCATCATGCACAATTAGGCGTCACGGTGGTGATCGAAGATTATGTTCATTCCGAAGCCATAAAAATGGCAATGGTATTGGTGGTTAAATATGGAACCATGTTGTTTGCCGCATCATCTGTATTTGCGGTTTTAAAAATTTCCCTTGTTGGATAAGAGGTATCATGAGCGAAGCAATCCCCATTACCGAACATATTTATGACTGCGTTGTAATCGGCGCAGGCGGGGCGGGGTTGCGGGCATCGTTGGGCATGACCACAGCCGGTCTTAAAACCGCATGCATCACCAAGGTATTTCCAACCCGTAGCCACACAGTTGCAGCCCAAGGCGGCATTGGGGCGGCATTGGGTAACATGGCTGATGATAACTGGCGTTGGCATATGTACGATACGGTCAAGGGTTCTGACTGGCTGGGCGATCAAGACGCTATTGAATACATGTGTAAAAATGCGGTCTCTGCGGTTTATGAACTTGAACATTATGGTGTGCCGTTTTCGCGCAACGAAAAAGGCAAAATATACCAACGCCCGTTTGGCGGCCACATGCGTGATTTTGGCGAAGCCCCGGTTCCGCGTGCCTGCGCCGCGGCTGACCGTACGGGCCATGCAATTTTGCATACCCTTTACCAACAAGCGTTAAAACACGACGTGGAATTTTTTGTTGAATTCATCGCTATAGATTTAATCATGGATGAAGAGGGCGTTTGTCGTGGGGTGGTGGCATGGAACCTTGAAGATGGTTCTATTCATCGTTTTCAGGCGCAACAAACTGTGCTTGCTACTGGTGGCTATGGTCGGGCGTGGTTTTCGTGCACATCGGCCCACACCTGTACTGGTGACGGTCATGGTATGGTGGCGCGCGCCGGATTGCCGTTACAAGACATGGAATTTGTACAGTTTCATCCAACCGGCATTTACGGCGCAGGTGTGCTTATTACCGAAGGTGCGCGCGGGGAAGGCGGGTATCTTACCAACGCTAACGGTGAGCGATTTATGGAACGTTATGCCCCCAACGCCAAAGATTTGGCATCGCGCGACGTTGTATCGCGGGCCATGACCATGGAAATACGCGAAGGTCGCGGTGTTGGCCCTGATGGTGATCATATATCACTACATCTGGAACATTTAGGCGCTGACATGCTAGCCCACCGTTTGCCGGGCATTTCCGAAAGCGCCAAGGTGTTTGCCGGCGTTGAGGTTACCCAAGAACCGATTCCGGTTATTCCAACCGTGCATTACAACATGGGTGGTATTCCTACAAATATTTATGGCGAAGTATTGCGCCCAACGGAAAAAGACCCAGATGCGGTTTGCCCGGGGTTAATGGCCATTGGTGAAGCCGCATGTGTTTCGGTCCATGGGGCCAATCGTTTGGGGACTAATTCGCTTTTGGATATTGTTGTCTTTGGCCGGGCAGCTGCTTTGCGTGCGCGTGCCATGGTTACGCCGGGGGCCGATCAAAAACCCATAGCTAACGAATTGCTTGATCCGGCCCTTTCACGGTTGGAACGCTTGCGTACCGCAAATGGCACGCTGCCCACCGCCGATATTCGTATGACCATGCAAAAAACCATGCACCGTGATGCCGCGGTATTTCGCACCCAAGAAACGTTAGCCGATGGCCAGCGTTCAATAGATGAAATTGCAAAATCGGTTGACGACATAAAGGTTAATGATCGCTCGATGATATGGAATTCCGATTTGGTCGAAGCATTGGAATTAGAAAATCTGCTTGATTGCGCGCAGGCCACCGTTCATTCGGCCTTGGCACGCCAAGAAAGCCGTGGCGCACACGCACGCGAAGATTTCCCTGATCGCAATGATGGTGAATGGATGAAACACACCATCGCCTGGGTCGATAAAAATAAAAATGTAAAACTTGGTTATCGTCCGGTTCATACATGGACACTAACCGACGAGGTTGAATACATAGAACCGAAAGCCAGAGTATACTGACATGGTTGAATTTATGTTGCCGAAAAATTCGCGCCCGAAAAAGGGCAAAACGTGGCCCGCCCCAACTGGCGCTGCCAACACGCGGACGTTTCGCATTTATCGCTATGATCCGGATTTATCCGATAACCCACGGATAGACACCTTTCACGTCGATATGGATACGTGTGGGCCGATGGTGCTGGATGCATTGGTAAAAATTAAAAATGAAATTGATTCAACCCTAACATTTCGTCGTTCTTGCCGCGAAGGGGTGTGTGGCAGCTGTGCCTTTAACATTGATGGCACCAACACAATTGCCTGCACCAAACCCATCGCCGACATTCGTGGCGATATAAAAATTTACCCCTTGCCCCATATGCCGGTGATCAAGGATTTAGTCCCTGATTTATCCGTTCCTTATGCCCAGTATGCGTCTATTGAGCCGTGGCTTAAATCAGATACCCCGGCACCAACCTCAGAGCGCCTACAAAGCCCCGATGAACGCGCGGAGCTAGATGGTATGTGGGAATGTATTTTGTGCTTTTCCTGCCAGACCAGCTGCCCTAGTTATTGGTGGAATGGTGATCGCTATCTTGGCCCGGCAATTTTATTGCAGGCCTATCGTTGGATTGCAGATAGCCGTGATGAGGCCGCTGGTGAACGCCTTGATAACGTGGATGACCCGTTTAGGCTTTATCGCTGCCACACCATCATGAACTGCACCAACACATGCCCCAAGGGCCTTAACCCCGGACAAGCTATTGGTGAAATCAAATCATTGCTGATAAATCGGCGTTAATTAATTAGCCAGCAATTGGCTAATCATTGTGCTCTGCATTTTTACGCACGATCGAAACCTTAACCAAAAGGCTAAGCGCACGCAGGGCAACATTGCCTTGCAGCGTTTCCATGTGAAAAACCCCCTCATCAAAACGGATGGGAAATGTAACAAATATATCCCCACCACCACGCTCTAGTGCATCTGGCGGAATGTGCCCATCAAGAGAAGTGTTAGTTTGTAATAAAAACCAACTAAGGATTTCATCTGAACTAAAATGTGTATTCGACGCAGTTTGGATGAATATTTCGGCATCGTCTTTTTCATCTTCAAAGGCCGAAACCACATTTTCGCTTAAAGTCAGACCCTTGCCCAAGGGGTGATAAAAATCGGCCTCAAAGCCGATGTGCTGAACGGCAAACCTTAAATCCTTTGTTTCGCGCCCAGCTTGCATGGCTAGCCTTCTCCGTTATTTTTGGGCCAATCACGGCGATTAATGGTGTAATCGCCGACCGGGCCTTTGAATGGCTGGATAAGCATTTGATCTAGGCGTTCGTCTTTTACAGTTCTAAACATATCTAAGCCTATGGTCATGCCTTCGTGGCCGCCCGTTGGCTGGGCAATGTAGGTTCCGAATAATCTATCCCAGATAGAAAGGTTAAAGCCAAAATTGGAATTAGTTTCCTGTGGCACTATGGAATGGTGAACCCGGTGCATATCGGGCGTTACAAACAAGGTGCGCAAAATTGCATCCACGCCCAATGGTAGCTTGAAATTAGCATGATTGAACATGGCCATGGCGTTTAAAACTATCTCAAATACCAACACCGCCGCCGCTGGCGCACCCAAAAGGGCGATGACCGCAAACTTTATGCCCAATGACAGCAATATCTCAATCGGGTGAAATCTAGCCCCAGTAGTGACGTCATAATCCAAATCGGCATGGTGTAGGCGGTGTAAACGCCACAATATTGGCACCGCATGAACCATTACGTGTTGCAGCCAGATGGTAAAATCCATCAAAATAATAGTCGCGATAATGGCTATTACTGGGGGAATGGCAAAAAGATTGAATATTCCCCATCCCATTTCGGCGGACAGGCTGGCAAACATTATTGGCGCCATAGGCAAGACAGCGCGGGCAATAAGGGTGTTTAAAACAACTATCCCTAAATTGGAAAACCACCTAAGCGGCTTTGAAACGCTAAGTTTTCGCCTTGGGCTTATTATTTCAAGTATCGCCATTAGGGCAAAAATCCCAAAGAAAAAACTAAGCCTTATGGGTTGCTCCATGCCAAGCAGCCATGTTTCAAAATTGCTCATTGTTTGTTGCCTTTATTAATGTTTGTTCCCTTAAGCTGTAAGGAGTTGGTGCTTAAAGATAGTCTGCCCACAGCGTTTCGCCAGTGCAATCAGCTATTTGGGCGCTTTACACGCCTATTTTCGCTGCTTAACGTTACTTAGCGGTGAAAATTGGGTAAAAATTGATAAAAGGGCGTATGGCCAATGGTTGAAGGGCCACTTTCACAATATCGCGAGCAGATTGGGTCGGGCAAAATTAAGCCCGATCAGACTCAGGCGTTAGCGGTGGAAAAACTACAAAGTCTGCATAACGCCCTTAAATCGTATGAACCGCTTTTGGGTGAACAGGGATGGCGCGCGCGTTTTGGTCTTGCGCGCAAGGCGGAAAACGCACCCCAGGGGCTTTATTTTTATGGCGGTGTGGGGCGCGGTAAATCCATGCTGATGGATTTATTTTTTGAAGATGCCCCACTAAAAGCCAAGCGTAGACTTCATTTTCACGCCTTCATGCAAGAAGTCCACACCCGAATGGCAGGCTTTCGCATGGCCGAAGTAAAGGTCGCTGACCCCATCAATTCAGTTGCCAGCGCAATAGCAAGCGGCGCCAATTTATTGTGCTTAGACGAGCTGCAAATAACAGATATTACCGATGCGATGATAGTCGGCCGCCTGTTTGAAGGGCTGTTTAAAAATGGCGTTGTGGTGGTCGCAACTTCGAATCGCCCACCGCGTGATTTGTATAAAGATGGGCTACAAAGAGAACAATTTATCCCATTTATTATGTTAATTGAATCTAAAATGGATTTATTGGCCCTAGATGGCCCAATCGACTATCGCCTAGAGCATATGCGCACACTAGACGTTTATATGACCCCAGATGATGGCGCAGCACAAAAAAAATTAGAGGCCGCCTTCGAACGATTAACCCACGGACATCCACCTCACCAAGCCGTGATCACGGCACAAGGAAGGAAGGTTGAGATTCCCAAAGCATCAGAAGGTGTGGCTATGGTTAATTTTATTGATATTTGTGGACGCCCATTGGGAGCGGCAGATTATATAGAAATATCAAGGCGTTATCATACAATAATTATGTCGGGAATCCCGCGTATGAGCGCTGAAATGAAAGATGTTGCACGACGTTTTGTTATTTTTATCGATGCTCTTTATGAAGGACACGTAAAATTTATATGCTCTGCTGAAGCCGAACCGTATGAACTTTATTTAGACGGCGAAGGGTCGTTTGAATTCGAAAGAACATCATCAAGACTTGTAGAGATGCAATCGGAGTCCTACATAGAAATTGATCACGAGAGTCGAAAATAACAAAATGAATCGTTTTTTGCAGAAAATTGTGTAAGTAACTTGCCGAAAAGTGAAATTCAGGGTAAAAATATGCGATTCGTGTTTTGTGCGAATATTGATTCGTGTCGCCTTGATAGCTTCTTGATGACTTTATGAATAGATATTCAAACTTAGATGAAGGCAGAAAATAAATTTTTTAAGTAATTATTTTTTTGTTTTTTAATTTGATGATGACTTGTTACTAAAAATCCAGATTTAATTTTTAATCCGAAGAATCGGATTTAAAATCGGATTTAAAAGGAAGGAAGAACTTCCATGGCTCGCAATAAGATAGCCTTAATAGGTTCAGGCAATATCGGTGGCACACTTGCACTGATAGCCGGCCTCAAGGATCTAGGCGACATAGTGCTGTTTGATATTGACGACAGCTTGCCAAAAGGAAAAGCACTGGATATATCCCAGTCGTCGCCCATTGGCGGCTTTGATTCCAATATTAAAGGCACCAAAAGCTACGCCGGAATAAAAGGCGCAGACGTAGTAATTGTAACCGCTGGCATTCCGCGTAAACCGGGCATGAGCCGCGATGATCTTTTAGCTATTAATGTAGGTGTTATGAAATCGGTTGGTGCGGGTATTAAAAAATACGCACCGAAAGCATTTGTTGTATGTGTGACCAATCCATTAGACGCAATGGTTTGGGCGCTGCGCGAAGCATCCGGCCTGCCCCCTCATATGGTTGTCGGCATGGCAGGCGTTTTAGATTCAGCGCGTTTTAGATATTTCCTTGCAGAAGAATTCGACGTCTCGATTGAAGATGTCACAGCATTCGTCCTGGGCGGCCATGGTGATACCATGGTTCCGTTGGTACGTTATTCCACTGTTGCCGGTATTCCGGTACCCGATCTTATAAAGATGAAGTGGACGACAAAAAAACGTATCAACGAAATAGTCCAGAGAACCCGTGATGGCGGTGCAGAAATAGTCGGCCTTTTGAAAACAGGTTCGGCTTTTTATGCACCGGCAGCCGCCGCAATACAAATGGCGGAGTCCTACCTCAAAGATAAAAAACGTGTATTACCATGTGCGGCGTACCTCAAAGGGGAATACGGCGTGAGGGAGGTGTACGTGGGTGTTCCGGTAGTTATCGGCGCCCGCGGGGTTGAGCGAGTTGTCGAGATTAAGCTCGACGCTCAGGAGCGGGCCGCCTTTAATAAGTCGGTCAGCGCGGTTCGGAGCCTTATATCCACAATTCGGAAAATTGAGAAGGGTAAAGGTAGGTAATCTTTCTTAAGGGGGGGTTCCGGCCATTTAAAATGGAGAAGACTATGGTTAAAAGAGCAAAAAAGAAGACAGCTAAGAAGAAGACAGCTAAGAAAAAAGTAGCTAAGAAAAGAGTAGCTAAGAAAAAAGTAGCTAAGAAAAAAACAGCTAAGCGGAAAACAGCTAAGAAAAAGACAGCTAAGAAAAAAACCGCTAAGAAAAAAACAGCTAAGCGGAAAACTGCTAAGAAAAAAACCGCTAAGCGTAAAACCGCTAAGAAAAAAACCGCTAAACGGAAAACTGCTAAGCGTAAGACCGCTAAGAAGAAAACCGCTAAGCGTAAAACCGCTAAGAAGAAAACCGCTAAGCGTAAGACCGCTAAACGGAAAACTGCTAAGCGTAAGAAATAGTACTAAGAGGATGCGTTTCGCCTCCTCTAATTGGAGAGAAGCCGCATGAATATCCATGAATACCAAGCCAAGGCACTCTTGGCTGGTTTCGGGGTTGCCGTGCCCCGGGGTGGTGTTGCTTACACCGCCCCGGAGGCCGCGCAAACTGCCAAAGATCTAGCAAAAGATATGCCCGGCGACCCAGTATTGGTCGTTAAGGCGCAAATACACGCCGGCGGCCGAGGTAAGGGCGGCGGCGTTAAAGTTGTTAAATCCATTGATGACGTGCTTGATACGGCCAGCCAAATACTGGGAATGCAATTAATAACGCATCAAACCGGACCGGCAGGCAAAGAAGTCAAGCGTGTATATATCGAAGAAGGTTGCGACATAGCGCGCGAACTTTACCTATCAATGTTAATTGACCGCGCATCTTCGCGCATAACCATTATGGCTTCTACCGAAGGCGGAATGGACATCGAAGAAGTAGCGGCAAAAACACCAGAAAAAATTATTATGGAAGTCATTGATCCGACAACCGGAATTCAAGCTTTTCATGCCCGCAACATTGCTTTCGGCCTTGGCCTTGAGGGCAAGCAGGTTGGTTCAGCGGTAAAACTTATTATGGGTCTTTACAAAGCATTTAATGCACTTGATGCCTCGCTGGTTGAAATTAACCCATTGGTGGTTACGGGTGCGGGCGATGTTATGGCGCTTGATGCCAAAATGAATTTTGATGATAACGCGCTGTTTCGGCAAAAAGAAGTTGCTGATCTGCGTGACGAAGATGAGGAAGACCCGGCTGAATTAGAAGCCGCAAAGCATGAGCTAAATTATATCAAGCTAGATGGCAACATCGGCTGCATGGTAAATGGTGCCGGCCTTGCCATGGCGACCATGGATATAATCAAGCTCAATGGCGGGGATCCGGCAAACTTTCTTGATGTTGGTGGCGGTGCCACCAAAGAACGCGTTACCACGGCGTTCAAACTTATTTTGTCCGATCCTAACGTCAAAGGAATTTTGGTTAATATCTTTGGCGGTATTATGCGCTGCGACGTAATCGCCGATGGCGTGGTTGCTGCCGCCAAGGAAGTAAGCTTAAACGTGCCGCTGGTGGTTAGGCTTGAAGGCACCAACGTTGATCTGGGCAAGAAAATAATGGCCGAATCTGGTTTGCCTATCGTATCTGCCGATGATTTGGGCGATGCCGCTGAAAAAATTGTGCAGGCGGTAAAGGAGGCCGGAAAATAATGGCTGTTCTGGTCGATAAAAATACCAAAGTAATATGTCAGGGTTTTACTGGCGCGCAGGGAACCTTTCATTCAGAGCAAGCAATTGCCTACGGCACCAAAATGGTTGGCGGGGTTACACCGGGAAAGGGCGGTGGGGTTCACCTGGATTTACCGGTTTTTGATACCGTCGCCCAAGCTGTAGAAAAAACACAGGCCGATGCCAGCGTTATATATGTTCCACCACCGTTTGCAGCCGATGCCATACTTGAAGCCATAGCAGCTGAAATTGAACTTGTGGTCTGCATAACCGAAGGCATTCCGGTTCTTGATATGGTTCGGGTAAAACGCGCACTAGCAGGATCAAACACGCGGTTAGTTGGGCCTAATTGTCCGGGCGTAATTACGCCGGGCGAATGCAAAATAGGCATAATGCCCGGTCACATTCATACCCGGGGCAAGGTTGGCATTGTTTCGCGCTCAGGCACGCTCACCTATGAAGCGGTGGCGCAAACTACTGTTACCGGCCTTGGCCAGACCACATGCATCGGCATTGGCGGCGATCCGGTAAATGGGACTAATTTTGTAGATTGCCTCGATATGTTTTTGGGCGATCCGGAAACCGAAGCAATAATTATGATTGGTGAAATTGGCGGCACCGCTGAAGAAGAAGCAGCTGAATTTCTTAAATCATCAAAAACCAAAAAACCGGTAACTGGCTTTATTGCAGGGGTTACAGCCCCACCCGGGCGGCGCATGGGTCATGCTGGTGCCATTATATCGGGCGGCAAGGGAACCGCCGGGGACAAGATAGAAGCTTTGAAATCTGCTGGAATTGCGGTGGCGTCATCGCCAGCCACAATCGGGCAGACAATGTTGGAAAAACTTCAAAACAAATAAAAAAAAGCTTTAAGACACCGTAAAAATGGTGCTCAATAACGTTGCTTAATGGGGCGTAGGAAACAAAAGGTGGAAATGGCGGGGATATCACCCAATATTTTCTTATATAACCCATGACAACAGTATCTGACAATTTCCTTAGCGGCAGTAATGCCCTTTATGTAGCGGAGCTTTATGCCCGCTATCTTGATAATGCCTCCAACGTTGATGCCCGCTGGGCTGAATGGTTTTCTACTTTAGACAGCGATAGCAAGTCTGTGCTCAGCGAACTTAAGGGTGCAACCTGGGCACCTTCGGATGCGGGGGTTATTGGCAAATTCGACAATGGCACTGGTGGGCAATGGGGCGAAGAACAAATGCAACCGGATGGCGTTGTATCCGGGCAGGAAGCCATTGATGGTCGCAACCTGCAATCGGGCGTGACGCCAAGCA
>JAOUJU010000139.1 GCA_029883045.1 Rhodospirillaceae bacterium | reverse complement strand
CCCGGTCCGGTGCGCAGGTTGACCTCATGGCCGGATATGGAAACAAATCGTGGCAAAGGCAGCCCCGATGCGCTTTTGGCCTGTGGTTGTGATGCGCCGTCTTGTTGTGGGGTTTGGGCGCGGGTAGCGGTGGTATGTGTAAAGATGCAAACAGCCAGCAAAAAACCAAAAGTGTGTTTTAAAAAAAATATTGGATTAATCCTTGCGTTTATTGGCTGCAATCGCGTCATTTATTTTACCTTTACCCAGAAGCTATTAAGCATTGGCCCAGCTTAAAGCAGTTATTTAAACACAAATGCACCCCATCAACAAAAGATGCGAATCGGACGATTTGCTCCATTTATTAGGCACTTTGAATGCATAAACGGTCAAGCAGGGTTATGGTTATAAACATACCCCAATAACGTTAAAAATCACCCATGGGGCTTAAAAAAACTATTAAAAAGCCTGCTATATTAATCATAGCCAATGTTCGCTTGGTTTTTCCTTATATGTTTATGCTAAGGCTGAACTATGCTAACGAAAGACATAAATAATTAAAATAAAGACCAAATATATGACAGACAAAAAACCAAAAGTGGTAGTTACCAGAAAACTTCCAGACAGCGTGGAAACACGAATGATGGAACTGTTTGATGTGGAATTAAACCTAAACGATGAACCTATGAGCGAGGCCGCACTGATAAAGGCCGTAAAAAATTGCGATATTTTGGTTCCCACGGTAACCGATGAAATAAGCGCCAATGTAATAACTGCGGCTGGAAAAAATTTCAAAATGATTGCAAATTACGGTGCCGGGGTAGACCACATAGACCTAAATGCCGCACGCAAGAAAAAAATTGTCGTTACCAATACCCCTGATGTCCTGACCGAAGATACCGCCGATATGACCATGGCACTTATTCTTTCTGTGCCGCGCAGATTAGTTGCGGGGGAAAAAGTGCTGCGCCAAGGAAAATGGAAAGGCTGGACCCCAACATGGATGTTAGGCCACCGCATTCACGGTAAACGTTTGGGCATTATTGGCATGGGGCGCATTGGCCGAGCGGTGGCAAAACGGGCCAAAGGGTTTGGTCTTTCTATTCATTATCACAATCGCAATCGTGTACATGCGGATGTAGAAAAAGAGCTTGAGGCAACATATTGGGAAAGCCTTGATCAGATGTTGGCCCGCATGGACATAATTTCAATTAACTGTCCACACACGCCGGCAACGTATCATTTGCTTTCGGCACGCCGGCTTAAGCTACTGCAAAAACACGCCTACATCGTTAATACTGCGCGCGGTGAAATGATTGACGAAAAGGCACTAATACAAATGTTGAAAGATGGCGAATTGGGTGGTGCTGGGTTAGACGTTTTTGAAAATGAACCTGACATTAACCCTAAATTTTTAGAGCTTGATAATGCAACTTTGCTTCCGCATATGGGCTCTGCCACCATAGAAGGGCGCGCTGATATGGGGGGCAAGGTAATAATCTGCATCAAAACATTTATTGATGGCCACACCCCACCGGATCGGGTGTTGGGCGATCTTTAATAAATCTATTTAAATAAATATTATTGATCCATCCTTTGAAGCATCGTGCAAAAATGTAACCACCCCGGTTATTTCTATGTTTGCATCATCGCGCAAGTTAGATTTTTCAATTTCAACCGCTATCAAACCCATTTCGCAAACCATAAAACACACCTTAAGTTCGATACATGCCTGAAACAATGTTTCAAAATCGGCAACGCCGCGTTGTTTAAATGAATTATCCATTTGTAAACCGTTGGCATAACCTTCGGCTGGCATATTGTGCCAGGCCAATGGATCGGCTTTTGCTAAAACCTTAGATGCACCCATGGTGAAAAAAAGCGTCACCGGTTTGCCCATGGCAGCGGCTCCCGCCGCCATGACTAAGGCGTAGTGTATTTTGCTAACATCGGCCGAATGAACAATCAGCGAAAGTTTTTCAAGGTCATCTGTTTTAGGGGTGCTGTTCATTTGTCCTAACCGTCACTTGAATGTATCGAATGAATGGAAAGGTCGTGAATGCTTGGCGTGTCGCCGCATAACGGGCAAGCAGGGTCGCGTTTGACCGTGATATTGCGAAAGGTAGTGCTCAGTGCGTCGTAAACCAAAAGGTGCCCAGACATACTTTGGCCAATACCCAATATTTCTTTTAACACTTCTGTTGCTTGCAATGAACCAATGGTGCCACACAGTGCGCCCAATACCCCGGCCTCGGCGCAGGATGGGACTTCGCCCGGTGGCGGGGGGCTAGGAAATATGCAGCGATAACAATTTGCGTTTTTATTATCATCCATGGTGCCTGAATAATTTTTAAAAGTTGCGACCTGACCGTCAAACCGTAGTATAGCGCCCGAAACCAGAATTTTTTTAGCAAAGTAACACGCATCGTTAAGCAAAAAACGGGTCGGAAAATTATCAGAACCATCGGCAATTATGTCGTAACCAGCAATAACGTCCATAACATTTTCAACATTTATTCGTGCGTTGTGTTGAATAACATTTATGTCTGGGTTTACATCGCCAATTGCACTGGCGGCACTTTTTATTTTTGCGTGTCCGATGGAACTGGTTTTGTGGGCAATCTGGCGTTGCAGATTAGATAGCTCCACAACATCGTCATCAATGATACCAATTGTTCCGACACCTGCGGCTGCTAAATAAAGCATCAAGGGCGAGCCTAGCCCGCCAGCACCCACCACCAGAACCTTGGCTTGTAATAATTTTTGCTGTCCCGCCCCGCCAACTTGTGGCAGTAAAATATGGCGGGCATAACGCTCAACCTGTTCGTCGGTGAAATCCATTTACCATCCCGCTGGGTTGCAATAGGCTTTATGTTTGGCCTTGTTAATCAACCCCAAGGTTTTCAAACAGTGCGGTTGAAAGGTAGCGCTCAGCAAATGACGGCAATATGGCAACAATGGTTTTGCCTGCCATATCGTCGCGTGACGCCAATTCAACCGAAGCAGCAATAGCCGCGCCTGATGATATGCCAACGGGCAGACCTTCAATTGCCGCTACTTGGCGTGAATAAGCAAAGGCTGTTTCGTTGCCAATTTGAATGACCTCGTCAATTAAGCCGGTATCTAATATTTTTGGAACAAAGCCCGCACCGATACCTTGTATTTTATGGGGGCCGGGTACACCGCCAGAAAGAACTGGGCTGTCTTCGGGTTCAACCGCAACAATTTTTACAGATGGGTTGCGTTCTTTTAAAACTTGGCCGACGCCGGTTATGGTGCCGCCGGTGCCAACGCCGGACACAAATACGTCTACCTTGCCGTTGGTATCTGCCCATATTTCTTCTGCGGTGGTTAGGCGATGAATTTCAGGGTTAGCTGGGTTTTCAAATTGCTGCAGCATCACCCAACCTTTTTCTTTTACTAATTCGCCCGCTTTTTCAATGGCGCCTTTCATCCCGCTTGCAGCCGGGGTAAGAACCAGTTCGGCCCCAAGAAAAGCAAGCATCTTGCGACGTTCAATTGACATGCTTTCGGGCATGGTCAGGGCTAGTTTGTATCCTTTGGCCGCGGCCACAAATGCCAGCGCAATACCGGTATTGCCCGATGTGGGTTCAACCAGCGTGTCACCAGGTTTTATGGCACCGCTTTTTTCTGCAGCTTCAATCATCGCCAAGCCGATACGGTCTTTTACCGATCCCAGCGGGTTAAAAAATTCACACTTACCTAAAATTTCTGCTTTGCAGTTATTTGCTTTTGCAATTTTTTCCAACCGAACAAGCGGCGTGGCACCAACTGTTTCAATTATGTTGTTGTAAATACGTCCACGGAATTGTGTTTTGTTGGTGCCGCTCATTGTGAAACTCCCCTCAGATTATTTTTTTAAATTGTAAAATCTAGATTCTTGCGTCCTTCGCTTTCAATGCCGGCTTTTTGTGCCTCACCGCAAAGACTATCAATATCTATTTTATCTAAATTTTTCATGGTTTCAGCCTGCATTACAAGCCACATAGGGCGCACCACCTTTACACCCAAATCAGATCCATTTTCATCACGCAGTGGATCATCGGTGGTTTCCATTTTTTTTACACTTCGTACTATATCGCCAATTGAAATGCGCCTTCGTTCACGCGCTAGGCGGTACCCACCTTTCGGTCCACGTACCCCGCTAAGAATATTTTCGCGCACCAATTGTTGTAACGCCTGTTCAAGGTAGCGTCTGGGAATATCTTGCCTGCGGGTTATTTCCCGGCTTTGTACCGGTTCCGGCCCGGCATGATAGGCAATATCTAACACCGCTTCGATTGCAAACAGCATTTTTTTGGAAAGACGTAACATGATTAAAGCCTCGTAATGTTAAAAGATAACTTGCTTTGTTTATTTAAGTTTGACCATGGGTTCCGGTTGAACCAAACCCGTTTTCGCCACGCATGGTTTTGCTTAAATCTTCTGATTTGCTCCAGCGAACGTGACTTACCGGGGCTATTACCATTTGGGCTATTCTGGCCCCACGGGTAACGATGAAATCTTCAGTGGAATGATTGATAAGTATTACCGCTATTTCCCCGCGGTAATCGGCATCTATTGTTCCGGGGCTGTTTAGCACCGTAATGCCTGATTTAATGGCAAGGCCCGAACGCGGTCGCACTTGGGCTTCAAAGCCAGCGGGTAATTCTATAACAAGCCCAGTGGGAATTAATTCGCGGCAACCGGGTTTTATTATTATTTTTTCCGTTACCGCGGCCAACAAATCGACCCCAGCGCTTTGTTGGGTGGCATATTCGGGCAAAGGAAGGTCGGCCCCATGCGTTAAGTGCTTTATTTTGACTGTAATTGTTTTGTCTTGGTCCATCAGCTTGCATCTCCGCTACGGCTTAAGGACAAATTATTTTGTAAAGTTTCGGCAATAAGTTCAGCCAGTTTTTTTGCAACCGTGCGTTTTTCCATCCGTGGCCATTCATCAATCCCGCTTCTGCTTATTAGGGTGATTTGGTTTTCATCACCGCCAAACGTGGCGGAACCTGTTGCCACATCATTTGCCAAAATCCAATCACAGCCCTTGGCCGCAAGTTTGCGCCGAGCATTTTCAACTAGGTTTTCTGTTTCCGCGCTAAAACCGATTACTATCTGTGGGCGTTTTGCCCCGGCGGTTGCAACGGTTTTTAAAATGTCAGGGTTTTGCACAAG
>JAOUJU010000138.1 GCA_029883045.1 Rhodospirillaceae bacterium | reverse complement strand
GGGTTGAGGTTCGATCAAGTATGGACCTTGGTAAAGCATTGGACAAAATAGGCACCCCGGCAATTTTAAAAACTACCCGTATGGGCTATGACGGCAAGGGCCAAGTACGCATAAACAAAAATGATAGCGCCGATGCTGCGTGGGCGGCGTTGGGCAGCGATGTTGGCATCCTTGAAGGGTTCGTTGATTTTGCCATGGAAGTATCGGTTATCACTGCGCGGGGAATTGACGGGGTGATGGAAAGTTTTGACGTGGTTCAAAACCACCACGAAAACGGTATTTTAGATATCACCATCGCACCCGCAGCTATAAGCGATGTTTTGCGCGCACGCGTCATTGATACAGCCGAAAAAATGGCCAGTAAAATGGATATGGTTGGATTGTTGGCGGTGGAAATGTTCATCACCAATGATGATGATATTTTGGTAAACGAAATGGCGCCACGGCCCCACAATTCCGGCCACTGGACCCAAGATGGCTGTAAGACCAGCCAGTTTGAACAGTTCATCCGTGCGGTGGCGGGGTTAAAGCTTGGCACGCCTGAACGCCATTCGGACGCGGTAATGAAAAATCTTATTGGTGCTGACGCCGATGATTGGGAAACAATTATCGAAGATTCGGAAAATAAATTGCATCTTTACGGAAAACGCGAATCTCGCCCCGGGCGCAAGATGGGCCACGTAAATAAATTATTTAAAAAAGGCACTCAGCCTGAGATTTAATGGTTTTTCTTAAGCCTGCCCCGAGGCAAAGGCTGCACCTTGGCCTTTTAGGCTTAGCTCAATATCGCCGTTAGAAAGGCGTTTCATTTTAACCGCTTCTAATAATTCCACCTCTAACACGCGTTCTTTTTTCAGATGCATAGCCATGGCGTGGCGGGTAAAGGCGGCTAGGTCTTGATTGCTGGCGGCACCTGCTAAAATGTTTGATAGCAATTCGCGCCTAATGATGGGGGGGAACCCCATTAATTCAACCACCAAAGTTTTTTTCAGCTTTAATGGAATGGCTGGGGCAGAAAAAATACGGTCGAGGCAAAAACTGTAAATCCCAAAATCAAGCTTACCGGCAACCGTGTTTGTAAAATCAATAAAATCATCCAAGAAAAACCCGGGCGAAACTTTTCCTGCCACCAATAGCGAAACTGTTTCTAAAAAAGTACGATACCGCAGGCGCGCGGGGTTAAGTTCATCGTGCAGGTTTGCTTCTAATTCTAAAATGCGCGCTTCACGAAAACCGCTTTCAAGCATGGTATCGGCTTCGGCCCTGACCTTAGGGCTTAGGGCTTGGCGTTCTATCAGGGAAAACAATTCTTCATATGCGCCGCGGTTAATTTTGCGCGCACCAATACGCCCCAGCGGCAAAAGTGCGGCCCGGGCCACGACCTCGTCCTTGGAACAAATTGACGCTAACGCCACCGCATCGTTAGGCATGCGTGGTGATAAAAAATCATCCGATATAACAAACCTACCGCTATCAACCAGCGTAAGATATCGCCCAAGACGAGAACACGCGGCAAAGTGGTCGGCCAAATTAATTGGCTTTATCACCGCTGTCGGCGCAGGGACAGCTCTGGACGCTGCTTTGCCTGATTTCGTTGCAAGGGTGAAAAGTGATTGGGTCATGTTGGCTTTCTGTTGGTTTCGTTTGACGCAGCGCCAAAACCGGGAAGAACAAAACCAAAGCGCCTGGGTAAATCGGCAATGGCTTTTTCTAACTTCGCCTTCATTGGCGGTATTTTCAAAACATCGTCAATGCGCCGGGCCAGAAAATCCCAAGTATCAGCATAACCTTCGCTTTCATCGGCCAACCAATAAAGAACAGTGGCGCTGTAAACTGCTGCCAAAAGCCCGCGTTTGGTATACCAGTTAAAATCGTTTGATTTATCACCTGCCGCATTCCAAATGGCATCAACCGTAGAGGCGGTTATTTTTGCCATGGCCGCACCATGCAAGGGGCTGGCCAACACACCAAGTCCAGCGCGCACCGCTTCGCGGTGGGGAGTTAAAAATTCAAGCCGCGCACGCACGCCAGCAATTATACGATCACGAATACGCATGGATGAGATATCCATGGCGTCCATTTTTTTTAACATTTCCCGATCAGACAAATTGGCAAAATGTTTTATGGCATCAACCGCCCCTTCGGGGAACATGCGTTTGGCGGTGTTGGCGTCAAAACCACCATCACGGGCCCCGCGCTCAAGAGCATCCATGCCCCAACCGTCAAACGCCACATGCGGGCTGGCGGCCAAAACGATGGCGTCTTTAATTTCATCGCGCGGTGGTTTGCTTGGTTTTGCGTTTGTCATCATTGTTAGCCAATATCTTCTTCAGGGGCTTTTCTTATGCCCTGCACCAATGCATCGGTAAATCCGAACCTGTCCATATTTACAATACGCTGAGGATACAGGATTCCATCCAAATGGTCACATTCATGTTGTACCACCCGGGCATGAAAGCCCCGGGCCTCGCGCTCATGGGTTTTTCCGTCTAACCCTTGAAAGCGGTAGCGGATATGGCTAAACCGCGGAACCTCGCCCGACATGCCGGGAACCGAAAGGCAGCCTTCCCAGTCAGCCTCAGTTTCATCGGATAATGGCTCAATCTCGGGGTTTATCATCACCGTAAGGGGCACGCCCAACTTTTCTTCATCGTCCGGATCGGCTTCATCATACATTCTGGCCTGATCGACGAAGAAAACCACAACCCGAAGCCCCACATGGACCTGTGGCGCGGCCAAACCGGTGCCATCGGCATCATCCATGGTTTCAACCATATCGGCTACCAGGGCCTTTATTTCAGGCGATTTAGGGTCTTTAACGGGGCTAGCCGGGGTCTTTAACACTGGGTGGCCCATGCGGGCTATTTTCAAAATCGCCATATGACAGCTATTTCCTTGTATTTTTTGGGTTTTTTATAAGCATTTATATAAACACGGGTTCAAATATGGCCCCTTCACAGGGGGTAATTCATGTGTTACAACCCGCCCCGTTCCGTTAGTGCCAAAATTTATTTAGATTAAGGCGCGGAACACCCCGAAGGCAAGGCTTTCGGGGGTTTAACCCTAACTTGAAAGGAAGTGGTAACGTGCAAGTTGTCGTCCGCGATAACAACGTTGACCAAGCGCTGAAGGTCTTGAAGAAGAAGATGCAACGGGAAGGTATTTTCCGTGAACTCAAACTTCGCAAGCACTTTGAAAAGCCGTCTGAAAAACGCGCACGCGAAAAGGCCGAGGCCGTATCGCGCGCACGCAAGATGGAACGCAAGCGCCTGGAACGCGAAGGCTTCTAAGCCCGACCGTTCCCGACCAATAAAAAACCCGCCCTTTGCATTCAGAGTGCGGGTTTTTTGATGCGTTAATTAAAAGAACGTCGCATAGGCGGCGGCGCACAGCTTTGGGCGCTAGCTACCAAATCGTGCTCTTGCTTTACTAGGCCATTGAAACCCCTGCCTTATGGCGCGATCTTGAGATTTATAGTATAAATTATCTATATTATTGAAGCGTCATATTAAGTAGTAAAGCTACTGTGCCTCAAATCAGCGATTCGATGCATAATCCAGAATGGATCCGTTATTAGGCGGTTGATTTACTACTAATGGTCGTATAAATGTACGACAAATCAAAAAAAAATAATAAAATTGAGGGATGGGAAATGCGGTTTCTAGTAGCCGAAAATGAACAGCCATATGCAGATCATCTACAAAAGATGATAAAAAAGTGCTGCCCCGAAAACGTCAAAATTGACCACGTTACCACCGCCCAAGAAGCAAAGGCGCACCTCGATACAAACTATTATGAATTGTGTTTTCTGGGATATGATTTAGATAATCCCGCGGGCGGGATGGATGTCCTTAAATCGCTGCACAATACAACGGCGCTTACCGCGTTTGTTATTTTATCGTCCCATGCCAACAAAGAAGCGGCATTTGATGCCCTGACGCTGGGCGCAATGGATTACATAATAAAAGACCGCTTCACCGAATTTGAACTATCTAAATGCGTTTCTTATTCTATGTATTTAAAACTTCGTGAAGTTGGTCTGCAAAAAGAGGCACTGCACGATTCATTGACCGGGCTTGGCAATAAGGGGCTGTTTGATGCCCAGCTAAAGCAGGCTTCGCAACGGGCCAAGCGCGATAATGAAAAGTTGGGATTGCTGGTAATTGACGTTGATAAGTTTAAATACGTAAACGACAAATACGGCCACAAAGTTGGCGATCAATTGTTGCAACAAATTGCCGAACGGATAGTAGGCGAAACCCGTTCAAGTGATGTTGTCGCGCGCATTGGCGGTGATGAATTTGCCGCCATATTAATTAAACCTAAATCGGCTGATCATGTTTACGCCGTTCGTGAAAAAATTGAAAAAGCCCTAAGTGCGACGCCATACAATATTGATGGCATTGTCATTAAGGCTGGTGCCAGCGTTGGCTGTGCGGTGCTGCCCGATGATAGCGAAGATCTGGACAAGCTTTTCTCAGCGGCCGACGTGCAAATGTACAAACACAAAAACACCAAAAAGGTTCTCATGGGCCATTCGCGCGATTACCTAGATCAGGTTTTGCGTTAAAGCACACTTTCGTATAACACATACACCCAATCGCCCCGCACTTCCCATGCGCACTACGCGCTTTATTTATTGGAGCCCCTAATGGCCGACCTGCCCAAATGTCCAAAATGCGGTGAAGACTACACCTATGAAAATGGCGCGATGTTGGCCTGCCCCATGTGCGGGCATGAATGGTCAGCGCAAAGTGGCGCTACAGACGAAAACGCAATTGTTGTACGCGATAGCGTTGGCAACGTTTTAAACGATGGCGACACCGTATCGGTGATAAAGGATTTAAAAATCAAGGGAACATCTTCGGTGGTCAAGGTTGGAACCAAGGTAAAAAACATTCGCTTGGTTGAGGGCGATCACGATATTGATTGCAAGGTTCCGGGCGTTGGTGCTATGGGGCTTAAATCGGAATTTGTGAAAAAAGTTTAATTTACTTCATCCAAAATTTTATCAACGCTATCTGGATCAACTTCGTGAAAGAACGGCCCGCCGTGGATTTTAACGTTGGGGCCTTTGCCGCAATAGCCCATACAAACCATTCGTTCAACCGCTATCACTTCCCCGCCTTCTAGGGTGCGTTCTTTTGCGCGTTTACGCAGTGCGC
>JAOUJU010000137.1 GCA_029883045.1 Rhodospirillaceae bacterium | reverse complement strand
TCATCAATTTGTAATGATTTCCACATGCTTTCGGCCTGTCCGCCGCCAAATGGGGCCTCAACATCTGTTCCTTCAAACATCGGGCGCATCATTTGTGATATATACATTGCCTCAAATTCTTTGGCGGTTTTGCGCATGGCAGCTTCATTGGCAACGTTCATGTGTTTCATGTTTGGCGTCTTGCGGCTTTGGCTCATCGCAATGTCAGCCTGGGTTTGGAAATCTATAGCACCCATTACATCACCTCTATTTCAGCTTGCAGGGCACCGGCCGATTTAACCGCCTGCAATATGGTGATCATGTCGCGTGGGCCAATGCCTAGGGCATTTAGGCTATTTACGAATTCTTGCAAGGTTACACCGCTGCTTACCACGCCAAGTTTTTGTCCTGCACCTTGGTCAACTTGGACTTGGGTGCGGGGCACTATCTCGGTTGTGCCGGTTTTGGCAAACGGGTTTGGTTGTGATACCTCGGGGCTTTCGGTAATGCGGATGGTCAGGTTGCCTTGAGCAATAGCAACGGTTGAAAGACGTACATTTTCACCCATTACTATTACGCCTGATTGTTCATCCACAACCACACGGGCCATTTGATCTGGCTCAATGCGTAGCTGTTCAATATCGGTAATCATTTCAACCACCCGGCCTTTGTAGGCATCGGGAACTACTATGTTTACGGTTCCAGGATCGGTTGATGTTGCGGCCAGCGTTCCCATAAACGAATTAACTGCTTGGGCAACGCGGCTGGAGGTTGTGAAATCGGGGTTGCGTAGGCTTAGCTTGACGGTTTTCATTGATTCAAGATCAAAACCAATTTCATTTTCAACGATTGCGCCGTTGGGTATGCGCCCTGATGTGGGAACGCCCTTGGTAACGGTTTCGGCGGCACCACCTGCGGAAAAACCACCAACCACAATTCCGCCCTGTGACACGGCATAAACATCGCCATTAGCACCAAGCAGGGGTGTAACCAAAAGCGTTCCACCCATCAGGCTATCGGCATCGCCAAGGGCGCTTACTGAAACGTCAATTCTTGTGCCTTTGGTTGCAAACGGCGGCAGGGTCGAAGTAACCATTACGGCGGCAACGTTTTTGGAATCAAGCCCACCATCGGTTGGCTTCACACCCAAGCGATTAAGCATGGATTTCAAACTTTGTTTGGTGAAGTGACCATTTTTTAGGCTATCACCGGTACCATTAAGGCCAACAACAAGGCCATAACCGACCAACATGTTGTCGCGCACACCTTCAAAATTTGAAATATCCTTAATGCGCGAAGCGGCCGTTGCTGGTGCCCACACCGATAAAACCAAAAGCAGGGCCAGACTCAAAAGCGCTGCGGCCAAAGCCTGAATAACCTGACGCCGTATCCGATCCGTGGTCCGGTAACGGCTATCAGGCCAGATGTTGGTATTTAGTGTCCGGTTCATTTTGTTCAGTTCCCGTTTTTCTGTTTTATTGCCTTCGTTTGCATAAATGCGATGCGAATTTCGTGCCAACTCGATAATCATTATAACTAATTGATAATATTGATTATTTTTATTAATTAAGCCCAATAGCGTGGCTGCAGCTGGGCACCGCTTGCCCACGAATGGTTTGAGGGGAATAAATTGCCGGGTTGGCTGTTTTCTGGGGTTTAAGGTTAATCCGCATACATCCAAACCTGACCTTAACCGGGTATGGGGCCTAAAATTTAATTATGCCTAACGCTTAAGGTCTTTGGCGGTAATGGTCATTTCATCCAGGGTGCGAAACACCGTTGCCGATGCGTTATAAGCACCTTGGACAGTGATCATTTTGGCAAATTCTTCGGCTACATCAACGTTGGAAAGCTCCTTACTGAAAGGAGAGATAACCGCAAAGCCGTTATCGCCAGCTGTTGTAAGGGTAACGTTGCCCGATTCTTTGGTTGGTTTGTAAAGATTGCCAGAAAGTTGTTCCATTTCATTCGGGTTGGCAAATATGGCCAGCGACAGTTGGTAAAGCGGGCGGCTAAATGAACTGCTGAACTGCCCTACAACGTGGCCTTGTTCATTAAATTCAATTTTGCTTAGGCTGCCGGAACCATAGCCGTCCTGATCATACATCTGGGTATAAAATTCTCCCGTATATTGCGTTATGCCGGATATATCTAGCGCAATTGAATTTGTTGCTCCGTCTGGCCACGTAAAGTTGTATGGCACCGTTGTCGGGCTAACAAGTTTGGCGTTAGCATCAAACGTTAGTGTTACCGGTGCAGTGCTAACAATGCCACTGGATGCGGTAACCGTGTTGGTGGGGGCAGAAATGGTATTATCTGTAATTGCCAAATATGCCGGGGTGGTAATTACTGAGGTTGCGCTATTGGCAATATCTGATGCGCTGGCGACAAGATTAAATGTTCCACCAACAGTGCCTGAGGTTACGGTGAATTCTCCGTCAGCGGTTGCTGCGGTTGCGCTATAATTGGGGTCGGTGTCTATGGCCAATGCCAACGCATCACGCGCAGCATTTAGGGAAAGTGGGCCGTTAACCGTGAATAGAGTGCCATCTATATCCACGCTAAATGACTGCCCCCCAACCAGCGCACCCGTAAGGGTGACGGTGCTGGTTTGTGGAGTTGAGGCAAGCCCTTGTGCGCTAAAAACATTCACACTGAAAGCTGAATTGGCAACATTGGCGGTTAGAATAATTTCGCCCGCACCCCCGGCGCTGGCTGTAACTTCTTGTGAAACAACGGCATTTGCATTTAATGCCGCAACCAATCCATCGCGAACGGCATCCATGCTGGCCTCGCTGCCGGTTACGTTATAGGTAATTGTTTGCCCAGCAACGACAACGCTAAATGTATCGCCAGCCTCAACCGTCCCGGAAAGGGTCGTTGAAGTTACCTGTGCAATGGGTGTCATTTGGTAATCGGTTGATAGCGTCCATTCATTGTCGTTTGCGGTGCGGGTAAAATTAGCAATAAGTGTGTGGGCAGCACCGTTACTATCAAATACTTCCATATTATAGGTAAAAGTATCGCCCGGCGCCGCTTGATTGGGGATGTTGCCAATATATTTTGCTGTAGTTGTTCCTACGCCTTGTTGTTGAAACATATGAGGATCAATGCGCATGGCACCATAGGCACCAGCGGTATCGAAACCTATACCATTTTGCTGTGCCGCCCAGCCCATTACATACAGGCCATTTTTATCTATCAGGAATTTTTCTTGGGTCGTTATTTGGGTCACACCATCATCGGCCAATACCGAAATATCGGCCCCGGGAACGGCCTGAAATGAACCATCACGGGTATAAAGCGTTTCGCCGGTACCATCTGCTTTGGTGTTAAGTACAAAAAATCCCTCACCAAAGATTGCCACATCAAGGTCGCGTTCAGATGATGCAACCTCACCTTGGCGAATTACATTGGGGCGGGTTATGGGCTTGACGCCGCCCAAATCAGAAACGCTGTTGCCGCTACTGGTGCGGCTAAGAATAGTTTGAAATTGGGTATCGTGTTTTTTGTAACCATCTGTGTTGATGTTGGCGATGTTCATACCGATGGAATCGAGGGCCTTGCTCTGGGTCATCATGCCCAGCATGCTAGATGCGAAACCGCCTAATATTGACATTTTGCCAACTCCTAATTCGGCACTTATTCATTGCCGATTACAAATTTATCATTCACGCCACCGCCCTATATATCGGCGCGCGCAATATTCCACTTAGGGTTTTGCAAGAAAGATGCCAGATGGATATTATTATCAAGTAATTGATATTTAACAATAATATTATAATTACTTGGCATTAATTAGGAAAAATTTGTTCATCTGTAACCAATAACGACCACCCAAGGTGCAAAAATTGCCGGGTTAGGCATTGAATGTTATTTTGGAATGTTTATTTGGTTATGGGGCGGTTATAGCAAAAATGAATGCGCTAGCTTCAACCGCTGTAACGCAGACCGAAGAACCAACCAAGGGCAGGGAAATGTCATGGGTTCTAACGTGCAATAACTGATCACTGCCATCTATTGCCTTTATTATTATATGAAGGTGGCTTGAGCTGCCAAGCGAGTGGACAGAATCAACCTTACCCTTAACCCCCAAACCACTTCCATCATTTGAAATATTTATTGCTTCGGGGCGCAACAGCACCATCACATCGCTACCATCGCTAACGCCGGGGGAAGAAAAAACACCCAACGCCGTTTTAACCTGCCCATTTTTTACCGTTCCCGTACATTTATTTACAGGGCCAAATAGTTCGGCAACGAACGTATCTACCGGATGGAAGTATGTTTGCATCGGGGTTCCGGCCTGCACCACGCGCCCTTTGTTCATTATTACAATGTGATCAGCCATAAACATTGCTTCTTCTGGGTCGTGGGTGACCATCAACACTGCGACACCGCTTTGTTTTAGAAACGTCAATGCCTCTTCGCGCACTTGGGCACGCCTAGTTACATCAAGACCCGAAAAAGGTTCATCTAAGAGAAGGACCCCCGGTTCTGGTGCCAGTGCCCGCAGCAGGGCAACGCGTTGTTGTTGCCCACCCGATAATGTATGGGGATAGCTATAGGCATGATGGGTCAGGCCCATCTGTTCAAGTGAATCCCTTATCCACTGGCGGCGCTCAGTCCCCAGTTTTTCAATACCAAAAGCAATATTTTCAAAAACATTCAAATGCGGGAAAAGGGCGTAATCCTGAAACATTAATCCGACATCGCGTTTTTCTGGGGGAACCGAAAACCCGCTAGCCCCATCAGCAACGGTAACGTTCTGAATTGCCACTTGGCCATGTTGTAATTTTTCTAATCCGGCAGCAAGGCGCAACAGGGTGGTTTTTCCACAGCCCGATGGCCCCAACAGGCAGGTAAGTTTGCCTGGCCCAGCAATTAGGGAAACATCATCAAGCACCTTGTCATTGCCATAGGCATGACGAATGCGTTTCATTTCAAGGCCGCTCATCAGTTTTTCCCACTCATGGTTCTGCTCAACAATATAACTGGAATTATGCCCGCGCCAACAATTGAAAGTGCCGCCATTGATGCTTCTGGTAGCATTTCATCAGAGGCATATTGGTGAACAAACGTTGCCAGTGTTTCAAAATTAAATGGACGCAAAATCATTGTCATCGGTAGTTCTTTCATACAATCAACGAACACTAATAGCCCGGCCGTTAGCACAGATCCGCGCATAAGGG
>JAOUJU010000136.1 GCA_029883045.1 Rhodospirillaceae bacterium | reverse complement strand
GCAATGGGGGATGAGCATCGCCCATGCTGGTCTTGGTGTCGCCATCATCGGTATGATCGGTTCAAGCGTGTGGAAACACGAAAATATTACGGTGATGAACCCTGGCGAAACCGTTCAGGTGGCTGGCTATGATTATACCTTTGTTGGCGCTAGGCAATTCCAAGGGCCAAATTATGTTGCCACCCGCGGTAAGTTTATTGTTAACAAAAATGGTGAATTTGTAACCGACCTGTTCCCGGAAGACCGTGTCTATCCTGTGCGTTCCATGCCGACTACCGAGGCCGCGATTTACACCATGGCCTCTGCTGATCTTTATGTCGCCCTTGGCAACAAGGAAGAAAAAGGCGAAGGCTATGTTGTGCGCATCTATCACAATCCGTTGGTGGTGTGGATATGGGTTGGTATTTTACAATTAGTTTTGGGCAGTGTTGTTAGCCTATCTGATCGTCGCCATCGGGTTGGTGCACCGCAACGATCAAAAGCCGGTCTGGCCAATGATGTAACGCCACAGGCTGCAAAGTAAGCGCAATGAAAAGGCTCGTATATATAATCCCCCTTATTGTGCTTTTAGGCGTGGTCGGCGCGTCTATCGTGCAAATGAAATCTGGCAAGCCCGCCAATGAATTGCCATCGGTGTTAATAAATACTCCGATCCCTGAATTTACTTTGGCCCCGATTAAGGGACGGGACCAAGGTTTTTCAACCGCCGATTTAAAAGGCCAAGTTACATTAGTAAACCTGTTTGGTTCATGGTGTTTTGCCTGTTTGACCGAGCATCCTTTTTTAATGCGCGTCAAAGAGCAAAATCTGGTTCCGATTTTTGGTCTTGATTGGCGGGAAAAAGACCCTGATGCCGGCCCTGAATGGCTTGCCAAATGGGGCGATCCTTATACCCGCATTGGCGATGACCCCAAATCAAAGGGCGCAATTTCATTGGGTGTTACTGGTGCACCGGAAAGTTTTATCATCGATAAAAAAGGCATCATTCGTTACAAACAAATTGGCCCAATTACACCCGAAGTTTGGGATGAAACATTGTGGCCCATAATTCAAAAGCTAAAACAGGAACAAGGGTAAAATGAAAAAACTTTTTTTAGCTTTTATGGTTATGTTTGTAGCACTGTCGCTTAATGGTCAGGCTAGTGCGATAGAGCCTGATGAAATACTTGCCGACCCGGCGCTTGAAATGCGCGCCCGCGAAGTAAGCAAACAATTGCGCTGTGTAGTATGCCAGAACCAATCTATCGATGATTCCAATGCCGAATTGGCGCGCGATATGCGCTTGCTTGTGCGTGACCGTATGTTGGCGGGCGATAGCAACCAAAATGTTTTGGATTACATGGTTGATCGCTATGGCGATTATGTTTTGCTTGAACCACCGCTTAAAGCATCAACGATGCTTTTATGGTATGGGCCATTTATATTGATCGTGTTGGGATTGATTGGCGTTGTATTTTATTACCGCAAGCAACCCAAAGGCGCACAGCCCGGCAGCGAAGCCAGCGCCGAACTAAGCAGCGAAGAACGGGCGAAACTAAAAAGCGTTCTTTCCGACAATAATACTGATTCAGGAAACAACCAATGACCGCCCTTTGGATTGCCACAACCTTAATGACTGTAATAACCCTTGGTGCGTTGATGTATCCGCTCGTTCGTGGACGCACATCCGATAACGCCACACGCAGCGATTTTGATATCACGGTTTATAAAGATCAGTTGAAAGAGGTTGATCGCGATTTAGAGCGCGGCCTTCTTTCGCCCGATCAGGCATTGCAAGCGCGCACCGAAATTGAACGACGCATGTTAAGTTCGATGGACCAATCACAATCCGGGTCACAAAAAAACAGCAATGACAAAATACCTCAGGCGAAAAATACTTCTGCGATAGCATTAATGTTTGCGCTTTTGATAGTCGTGCCTTTGGGCGCATTTGGCGTTTATATGACATTTGGGCAGCCAACCATGCCTGATCAACCATTAGCATCGCGCACGCAGCAATTAAAAGAAGTGACCGAAGGTCGCGCCCAGATCGCAGAAATGATTATTAAGCTAGAACGCCAGATGCAGGAAAAGCCAGATGATCCCAATGGTTGGGCGCTGCTGGGCAAAAGCTACCGTGCAATGGGGCGTTTTGCTGATGCGGTTAATGCGCTTGGCAAGCTGGCGCAACTTACCAATAATGATCCAGAGGCATTGGTGATGCTGGCCGAAACAATGGTGGAAATGGACCAAGGTTCGGTTTCAGCAAAAGCGGTTGAATTATTGCAAGCGGTTAAAAAAGAAGACCCGTCCGACCCTAGGCCTTATTTTTATATTGGGCTTGAACGCCAACAAAAAGACGACCTGCAAGGCGCGGTCAATGAATGGGCGGCATTATTAAATCATTCGCCATCTAATGCGCCATGGGTTTCAGAAATGCAGACCCGTATTTCGTCATTGGTCGATAAGGGTAAAATTGAGGCCCCAAAAATTGTTTTATTGGCCCCAATGACTGAAACTGTGCCTGAAAATGTACAACAACAATCAAATGCACCTACTAACGCCCCGGGCCCAAGCCAGCAACAAATGCAAGATGCACAAAAAATGGATGCCGGCGACCAGCAGGCGATGATCCGTTCAATGGTTGAGCGCCTGGCAACGCGGTTACAAGAAAACCCTGATGACCTAGAGGGTTGGACTAGGCTAGAGCGCGCCTATCGGGTATTGGGTGAAAGCACCAAGGCAGATGAGGCCAAGGCCCAAATTAAACGCCTATCAGGCGGTTGATATTTGGCTGCGAAGCCAACCGCAAATATCAAACGCCAGTTCGCGGGTATCGCCATCACTGGATATTTGTGCTTCACCTAATTTTTTTGCCAGTTCCTGAAATATTGTTTCGTAACGGTGGTTAAGGCTGCTTTCAACCATAAGCTCGGTTGAAAGTTTATGTATTTGGCTTTCCAAATCTTTTTCGTTCATTCGTGCGTGATCGACCTTTACCGATGATATTGTGTTTTCGCGCAATACTTTTATGCGTTCCAACATAGTATTGCCACGCCCTAATGTTGGGGCGATACATTGTACTTTTTCAAAATTAACCTTGCCTTCAAATGCTTCAATACCAGCAGCACTTAGCCGCTTGTTTAGATCAGCGCGCGTAACACCCAATTGTTTTGCCGCTTGGGAAACAGTAATTTTTTGTTCCATCTTTCCCTCCATCTTTATGGTTGATACCTTAGTAGGTGGGGACCCGCGTTAATGAAGCCAATGATTTTTTTCGGCTTTTACATTAGTGATTTTGCAAGTAACGCGGAAAGCGGAAAAATAAAAAATAAAAAGGGCGCGAAAATATTTCGCGCCCTTCGTTTAATGGTTGTAAAAAACGTTTTTTATTGGGTCATCATGAATGATATGAAATCAACCTTTTCTTGTGCGGTGCATTCACGCCCGATAACACCTTGGCAATTTCTAAGAAACCATTTATCAACCTTGGCTTTGTCGGTAAAGCGATCAGGTGTTTTTGATACGGCCATAGGGTCAATGGGCTTGCCGGTACGGGTTTCACCGCCCTGGCTTGGGTTGCTTCCGTGACAGGTTGTGCAGCCCGGTGTATCGGGTTTGCCGCTGGCGTAATTTTTATTGAACATCATTTTACCATTATCCGGGTTTGGTGCGCCAGCACCTTCGGCGGTGAACCCAGCAATAATATCTTCGCGTGGGCCAGCTTCAGCGCTGGCCGTTAGGGCAACTATTATTGAAGCGGCAATTAAAAAAAGTTTAGCATTTTTCATAACATATACTCCTTGGTAATTCTTAGTTGTTCTTGGCGGGGGAATTATTTATTTTGCTTTTGGTATTTTAATTTTTTGATCATCAAAACGTCCGGTGTAATGATCGGTGTGGCAGCCACCGCAGTTTGATTTAACACCGACACCTTTTATTTTAAACGTTTCGGGGCTTATTTCATGGTGCTTGCGTATCCAATATGAAGTTTTGGTTATTTGCATGGGGTATTCGGGGTCAATATTTTTAAAACGATTTGCCGCTTCGGTATCCCATTTTTCGGCAGCGTTATTCACCAGATATGTGGTGATTTCATTTACACTATCTGCGCCAAGGGTTGCATCTTCACCAAAATGATCATCAAGGGTGGCCATCATTTGTTCCCATGACTTTGCTGGCAGTAAGCTTGGATGGTAGGGCAGGTGGCAATCACCGCAATCTGTTTCGTAAACTTTGTTGGGTTCAAGATGGTTAAGGCCCGACGGCGGCATGGTCGCAAATGCCGCAAGCAATGAACCACCAATAGCAAAAAAAGTTGCGGTTACTAAAATTGCCGCTAATGGCCGTGCTTGCCTGTGTACCAACGGGGCAGTGCCTTCGGGAACACGCTTGAGGCCAGTAATCATTGAAAGAACAAGATTTTCGCCAGTAATTTTTCCTTCAAGAATTACCCCGCCTATGTGTAGCACCACCATTATGACCAGCAACACAACAAAAATGCTGTGAATGGGCGCAGCGATTTCACTTACGGCATACGATGCGGCCCCGGCCATTGGACCTTGGTTTTCTTCGCCGCCTAAAACCAAAAGCCCTGATACGGTAATTATTGATAGAACCAACAACAAAGCAAAAATCATTACCGCACCCGATGGGTTATGGCCGATATAATGGCGCACCGGTCTAAGGGTTACGATTTCTTTCATGTGAGAAATTATGTGGCTAAAACTGAAAGTAAATGTTTCTAACCGTGCGTACTCTGAACCAAATACGCCCCAAACAAGTCGGAAAACAAGCAACGTAACGGTGATATAGCCAGCCCATATATGCAAGCCCATCCACCATTCGGGCGCAATATATCCGGTCACAAGGCCAATAAAAACCATTGCAACTAACGACCAGTGAAATGCTCTGGTCGGTAAATCCCAAACCTTTACCATTCGGCTTTCGCGCTTGGTTTTTTTGTTATTTTGCGTGTTTGTGTCGCTCATTTGCGCTGCTTTCTATGTTTATTTTATCGGTTCAGTATACTTGTTTGGACTGAACCTTATATATGGCTTACTGAACTGTTCCTGAATGCATAATTTGGGCTTTGTTCAGGGGGAGTTCATGTTTCCTGACACATAATATAAATTAGATTATATAGCCTGTTAGCGGGCAAAATCGCCTGCCTAACAGCGAATTGCATGATAAAAACCGCACAAAAACAAAGGCATATTATAATACACCGATTAAGGCCCAGATAAATGAATAAATCACCGAATATAATTAGCGAACCCGCTAACCCAGACAATT
>JAOUJU010000135.1 GCA_029883045.1 Rhodospirillaceae bacterium | reverse complement strand
GATGGCCGTACTTTTCTTAAAATTGACCCCGAAGGCTTAACCGAACTGGCAAGCATTGCCATGCGCGATACTTCGCATCTATTGCGCCCTTCGCATTTACAACAGCTACGAAATATTCTTGATGACGGGGAAGCATCCGATAACGACCATTTTGTCGCTATGGAAATGTTGAAAAATGCATGCGTATCAGCCGGCGGGGTTTTACCCATGTGCCAAGATACCGGAACCGCAATTGTTTATGGCAAAAAGGGCGAGCAAGTATGGACTGGCGGCAATGATGAAGCAGCGCTATCAAATGGCATAAAAAAAGCCTACGCCGAAAATAACCTGCGTTACAGCCAAATGGCCCCGCTTGATATGTACACCGAGGTCGGAACTGGAAACAATCTTCCAGCACAAATAGATATTTATGCAACGCCTGGCAACGAATACAAATTTATGTTCATGGCCAAAGGCGGTGGCAGCGCCAACAAAACATTTTTGTTTCAGCGAACCAAGGCGTTATTAAATCCAAAATCATTGATGGAATTTCTTGAAACCGAATTACCAAAAATTGGCACATCCGCCTGTCCGCCATATCATATGGCTATTGTAATTGGCGGCCTATCGGCCGAGATGACCTTAAAAACCGTTAAGCTAGCGTCAAGCCATTATCTTGATGGTTTGCCTACCAGTGGCGATGAATATGGCCGGGCATTTCGTGACCTTGAAACTGAGGCAGAAGTTCTAGCCATGACCCAAAACTTTGGTATCGGCGCGCAATTCGGTGGTAAATATTTTTGTCACGATATACGCGTTGTTCGCCTTCCCCGCCATGGGGCCTCATGCCCGGTTGGGGTTGGGGTGTCTTGTTCGGCTGACCGGCAAATAATGGGCAAAGTAACAATGGATGGATTGTTTATTGAGCGCCTTGAGGCCGACCCGGCAAAATACCTGCCCGAGGTAAAAGACGACCACCTGTCGGAGAGCGTGGTTAAGATTGATTTATCCAAGCCCATGGCAGAAATTAGGGCCGAGCTTTCTAAATACCCAATTAAAACCCGGCTATCGTTAACCGGTACATTGATTGTGGCGCGCGATATGGCGCACGCTAAATTAAAAGAGCTAATGGATGCGGGAAAACCCCTGCCCCAGTACTTCAAAGATCACGCAATTTATTATGCTGGCCCCGCCAAAACGCCTGACGGAATGGCGTCGGGATCGTTTGGCCCAACCACCGCCGGGCGAATGGATGCATATGTTGAAGAATTTCAAGCAGCCGGCGGGTCAATGGTAATGTTGGCCAAAGGCAACCGTTCACCAATGGTAAAAGCATCGTGCAAAAAACACGGCGGGTTTTATTTAGGCTCCATTGGCGGTGTGGCGGCCGAGCTGGCGCAAAAATCCATTAAAAAAATTGAATGCATAGAATTTCCAGAAATGGGCATGGAAGCCATCTGGAAAATTGAAATTGAAGATTTCCCAGCATTTATTGTAATAGACGATAAGGGTAATGACTTCTTCGCCGACTTCAAAATGTAATGACCCAAATTCTTTTCAGTGGACCGAAAAAATCTAAAACAACCATCATTTTGGCCCATGGTGCGGGTGCGCCGATGGACACACCGTTTATGGATTTTTTTGCCGATGCTTTGGCCGAACGGACCTTTCGCGTCGCCCGGTTTGAATTTCCATTCATGGCGGACAGGCGAACGGGCGGTAAAAAACGCCCGCCAAATCCAATGAAGGTATTAATCGAAACATGGAATGATGTAATTGATGAGCTTGGCCGTGATGGGGGAAAAGAAAACCTAATTATCGGCGGTAAATCCATGGGCGGACGGGTTGCTTCAATGGTGGCCGATGAGGCAAAGGTTAAGGGGCTTGTTTGCCTTGGTTATCCGTTTCACGCACCCGGTAAAATGGCAGATGAAAAACGCATAGGTCATTTGGTTGCCCTTCAAACCCCTACCCTGATATGCCAAGGAACCCGCGATACCTTGGGCAACAAAGAAAATGTTACTAATTACAAGCTATCGCCCGCCATTGAAATGCATTGGCTAGAAGACGGCGATCATGGATTTAAACCCAGAAAAAAATCTGGCTTAAATGAACTGCAAAACTGGCTCTCGGCCGTAGATGCCATTGCCAGCTTTGCCGATAGGCTTTAAAACAGCGCTCATGCTTCCCGTAGACATATCCACACTTTTTGCTTTTTTACTGGCTGTCTCGGCGTTAGTGCTGTCGCCTGGGCCTGATACCATTATTATTTTGCGTTACACCATTTCGTCCGGGCCACGTGTCGGGCTTATGGCAGTTGCTGGCGTGCAAACCGGACTAGTGGTCCATACATTGCTGGCGGTTTTTGGTATTTCGGTGTTAATTGCCACAAGCCCGGTACTGTTTAAAACAGTTGCCGTGGTGGGTGCAATTTACCTAGCTTGGATCGGGGTGCAGGGTTTTCGTGATGGTGGGATGCTTGATATTTCAGGAAACAAACCAGCCGTTAGTGCGTTCAAGGCGTACCGCGATGCAATTGCATGTAATGTACTTAACCCAAAAGTTATTTTAATGTTTCTTGCATTGTTGCCCAATTTTATTGATACCGAGCGAGGAAACATACCCGGGCAGATGATTACGTTTGGCCTTGGCCTGATAATAATAAATTCACTATGGCAGGTGCCATTGGCACTAGCAGCCGAAGCCATTAGAAAATGGTTGTTAAACCCAATTGCCTACAAGATGGTAACCCATGGTACCGGAGTTTTACTTTTGATAATTGCGCTGATGATGATTTATGAAAACTTGCTTGTGTAATTGGATTGATAATGAAACTTAGCGATAGCAATATAAAAAAACGATCCATTATCATTGACGGTCACGCCACCAGCGTTTCGGTTGAAAATGAATTTTGGTTAGAGCTTAAAAAAATATCCCAAACAAAAAAAATTTCCCTTAACGCGTTAATTCAGGAAATTGATCATGGCCGACGCGGGGGTCTTTCTAGCGCCATCAGGCTTTATGTTCTGGCCGAAGTTTCAAAAAAATAATTCTATTTTTTAAGCAACTTTCCCATAATGCCCTGAATTAATAACTCTTCGGGTTTAAGTTGCCTTTGTGGCTGGGGTGCCGGCTCAGGTGCTGGCTGCTGGCCTGTTTGCTGATCGGGTTGGGGTGCGGGCTGTTGTGGCTGTGGTTGGGCCTGTTTTTGTTTACCAAATATTTGCTCAAGAATAAGTTGCTCAGGGCTAATTGGTTGCCCCGAAGGTGCCGGGGCAACAGTTTCATCGCCCGTGGTGGGTGTATTTGGCTGGGCAGCCTGACGTATGCCAAAATTAACGCCGGGACCATCAAGCGCACCCTTCAGACTAAATGGTACTTCTTGACGACCAATTTTCCCTTTGGATAAAAGCGATGTTACCAAATTAGGCTCAACCGTCATTAGACCGGAAACATCCATCCCCCATGCGGCAATATCGACCGAACCATTGGCGCTGCCTTGGCCCATAGCCGATGATATGGTGGCATTGCCCAATGTTGCGATGCCATTTTTTATATCAAACCCTACTTTTAATTCGGCCAAGCCCCCTTTGGACCCGGGCGCGGGGATAGACAGTTGGTTCATGGCGGCAACCAGACCAATAACGCCCGAAAGCGCATTGCCTTTGCCGGATTGTTTTACATCTAAACCAGAAATATCAAGCCCGCCATTACCGTTAAGGCTGGAAACAAGTTCGGCTGCCGATTTGCCGCTGGCATTAAAGCCAAGGTTAAAATCAAGCGCACCTTTTACCCCTGCCTGTTTTGATGCCGCCATAAGCGCACCGCCAACATCAAGTGCGCTTATATTTAGGTTTGCTTCCATTGTTGGCTGGCCCTTGGCACGAATTGTTGCACTACCACTAACCGGCCCACCGTAAGCGGTTGCCTTTATACGATCAGCCAACAAAACACCATTTGCAACGGTTGCATGAATGTCGGCGTTATCTAGTTTATGTTTGCCATAATAAACCGCACTTGAAACAAGGGTCACATCGGCATTAATGGTATCAAGAACCGAAAGATCAATATTATCACGCGACCAACGTTTGCTAGCGCGCGATGAAGGCGAAGTCGCTTGGGCCATTTCAACGGGGTTTTGCGGGTTATTCCATGATGCCAAAATTACGCCAGGCATTAGCTTTTGTTTTGACCGATAAGCATCATTATTGTTGGATGCGGTTTTAGCAGAACCTTCTGCGGGCATAAAATGTTCAAGATAAATAGCGCCAGTTTGCAGAGCTGCCGAAATTCCGGTTTTTGTCCCAGCGGTTGAAATATTGACACCACCCGCCATTGCTGTGGCGTCAAGGGTTCCTGAAATATTGCTTATCTGGTGTTCTTTACCATCGGTTTTTATATCAAAGCCCAAATCCATTCCCGCCAATGGTCCTTTGGGGCGGTAAGCCAAACCAATATTAGAAAAAACCTCAATCGGTTTTGCATGCTTTAATGTAGCATGGCCATTAAAGCCAAAGCTGAGCGGCAAAAACGAAATAGCGCCATTCAATCCATATTCACCACCCATGGCCTTGGTGCTAACATTGATTTTAGGTTTTAACAGCGAACCATCAGCGCTGACATTTATTTTAGCGACACCAATTTTTTCCGGAACCGAAGCAACGCCATATTGTCTAGCCAATGTTGCAACGTTGTTAGTTGCTAACGAAATACCAACCCCACTCATTTCCGGGATACCGCCAAAGCCGTTAAACTTACCTTTAAGCGATGCCGCCGATCCGGCAAATGATCCGACGCGAGCATCACGAATTTCCAATTGGCCCGCATAAAGCGTTCCATCAAACGAAATATTTTTATACGTATTGCCGCCCTGGGTAATTTCGCCTGCTTTTATTTTTGTGTTTGCGTCAAAATCATTAAGAGCGCGAAGCGCGGACCACACAGATGCGATATTTGCAACTGTACCACTGGTACTGTCTTTGTCAGCGCTTGCTGATTTATTATCATTAGCAGATTTTTTCACCGTAGTTTGAGGAAAATACGAATCAAGGTTAAGGGAATCAATTTCAATACTTGCACCAAAGGATAAACGATCTCTGAGTGCAAGCGTGATGCCACCGCTAAGATGTGATCTATCAAGAGCAACAGAAATTCCCGAAAGGGTTAGTGATTGTGAATTTATTTGAATATTGCTTTGGTATGATACTTGGCGCACCCGTTGCGCAATTCCGTCATTTAACGAAACCCCCATCCAACTGGCTAGCTCCATTGGTTTGCTGGAAACCATGCTTGTCTTGCCATTAAAAACCAGCCCGTCATTTCCTGCCTGGGCTGATCCATCA
>JAOUJU010000134.1 GCA_029883045.1 Rhodospirillaceae bacterium | reverse complement strand
AGAAAAAAGAAGAAGAGCGTAAGAAAAAAGAAGAAGAAGCTGCTCAAAACTTAACCCCGGAAGAAGAGGACGCCCTAAGAAGGGAAACCGAAGAGGCTATAAGAAAAAAGGCCGAAGAAGATAAGCTGCCAGAAGAAGACAATCAGCCCGCAACCGAAAGCGCTGAAGAAGAACCTGAACTTGAGCCGATGATGTCGGCCAATGCTGAGCAACAAAAAATTATCATGATGTCGTTTTTTGGTGAATCAATTCGCAAACTTCCGGCCGAGCGCAAAAAAATGGATAACTACAACCGTTTTGGGGTCAACCTGTATCTAGCAGGGGCATCCGAAGCGATTGGGTCAGAACGCCACCTTGAATCTGAAGAAACAGAAAAAATTTTATCAGATAGCCTAAAGGTAATGGGAATGGCCGAAGCCCACGCAGATGCATTTGCCAAGCGTTATGAAGAATATTTGCTATCCGATGCACGCTATATGCAAATGTTCCAATCCGGTAGGCGCGATATGTCTGGCTACCTGGCTGGCGAAGGCGATAGCGCAATTCGCATGGATGAAACACTAGAAGAATGGAACAAACCAAAAGAACCAGAAAACCCCGAGCGTCAGATCGTGGTTATGTTCACTGATATTGTTGGTTCTACCGCCATGACCCATGAAAAGGGCAACATGGGTGCACAAGAAATTGTTCGCGCCCACAACAAAATTGTACGTGAAGCCCTTATTAAATTCAGAGGCAAAGAAATTAAGCACACCGGCGATGGCATTATGGCTTCGTTTGAAGATGTTACAGATAGCGTAAATGCCACTGCCCATATGCAGCGCCTTATCCAATTGCACAACCAAAACGATCCTAATACGCCGCTGAAGGTAAAAATAGGCACCGCCATGGGCTCGGTGGTGGTTGAAGAAAATGATCTTTATGGCGTAACCGTACAGATGGCTGCGCGCATTGTTGATAAAGCTGGCGAAGGCATGAACCTAGTATCAGATACGGTTTATGGAATGTTAAAAGGTGGAACAATGCAATTCATTAAACGTGGCCCCTACCTTATGAAGGGAATAGACGGGCCCGCATACCTTTACGAGCATGTTTGGGACGACAAAGCAGACATTGCAGCCCTCAATGCCCAAGCAGATGTGGCCAACGAAGCCCTAGCCCAACAAGCAGCACTTCAAGAGCCTGCAATCCAAGAAGAGCCTGCAATCCAAGCCCCACAAGGCGAAGACAGCCAGCCGCAAGCATAAGCCCTTAAATTTCCTGATATTTTTTCTTAAATTTTTTATCTTGCGCCCACTTGTGCCAAGGTTTTCCCGTGCCTAAATCTTTTATGCCCCAACAGGTGCCGATTATCGGGCTTTTAAAAAATGGGGCAACTTAAACACGGGCGCCGTGCCGTTAAAGGATGGCGTTCAGATTATTAATCGCTTCATTTTGGAGGATAAAAATGCACACCATAGATCTATCACCTTTTAACCGTTTTTCCGTTGGTTTTGACCGCATGCAACGTCAGCTTGAAAATATGCGCCAGCTTGACAGCGACGCTCACGGATACCCGCCTTATAATATAGAGGTTCTAGGCGAAAACAGTTACCGCATTGTAATGGCGGTTGCCGGATTCAGTGAAAAAGACATGGAAATTGTTCAGCAGGAAGGAACCCTTTTTGTAAAAGGTCGCATCCAACCAAGCGAAAAAGATGAAGAAATAGCTTACCTGCACCGGGGCATTGCGACCCGTGCGTTTGAGCGTCGTTTCGAGGTAGCCGATCACATCAAAGTAGAAAACGCAACTATTACAGATGGCCTACTTACCATCAACTTATTGCGCGAGGTTCCAGAAGCCCTAAAGCCACGCAAAATTGAAATTACCAACGCCAGTGAACGTAATTCAATCGAGCACAAGGCTGCTTAAAATTTAAAAAAAACCTAAAAATACAAACACCCAGCCAAAAATAACACATTGGCTGGGTGTTTTTTTATTAACCAATACGAAATCACTATGCCTCAACATAATAAACGTTAATCACCACTACAAATCCTTGAGGAGGATGTTTTTATGAAAAAGAATATTGGAACCATAGATAGGGCAATAAGAGCAATTGTTGGAATAGCTTTTATTGCTACTGCTTTTCTTTATCCAGGTCTTGGGCCATGGTCATTTTACGGCTCAATAGTAATTGGCGTAATTATGCTTGGCACCGCAGCACTTGGTTGGTGCCCACCTTATGTGTTGATGGGAATTAACACTTGCGCAAAAAAAGATAGCTAACAAGTATACAAAAATTGAGGCACAAAAATTGAGAGGGTCGCCTAGCTGGCGACCCCTCAATAAACACAAAATATTTTTTTACATCTTCTATGCACTTTGACCGTATTTCATACGGATGTGAGCCCTGTTAAACTCGCGCATTATTATTTTTAAGACCGTGGGACTTTACCATGCTTGAAGGCCCGGTCAAGATAACAAAATTTAATTTACAAAAAAAGACGCCACCCCGTAAGGGCCAAAAAAAAGACGCCACCCCGTAAGGGGTGGCGCAAGTCTAACAGGGAGGCGTCGGAGGCAAATATGAACGCCGTCCGACATCAACATCTTAATAACTCTCCATTAAGAGAACATTAACACAGATTAGATGGGTTCTTAATTGTTGGTTGGCATTAGAAAAACTAAGCCTTAAACAGGGAATTAGCACCGTTTCTGGCTTCTTCTTTTAGCTTTACGGCTGACTGGGCGCGCGTTATCTCGGCTTTCAATTTTGCAATATATTCGCCTATGGCCTCGATGGACATTTCATCAAGATTTACAAGTTTTTCCTTTAATTTAAGCGGCTCAATGTCTTCATCGTTCATGTCTGTTATCCTTGATTTTATCTTTCCCTATTGTATCAAAGAAGTGTCAAGTTTAAACCCAAAGTATCACCCCCTGCTTTAATTATCATCAACCATCACAAGGCTAGTCCACAATGAACGCCTCAATACCAAACAAAATGACGGCGATAGAGGCCCAAGGAACAAAAGCGGATAATCTAGCGGTAGTTGAGCGCGACGTTCCCACGCCCGGAAATGATGAAGTTTTGATAAAAATTATTGCCGCTGGCGTTAATCGCCCGGATATTTTGCAACGCAAAGGTCTTTACCCGGCACCCCCTGGAGCAAGCGACATTTTAGGGCTTGAGGCATCAGGAACCGTAGTTGCGCTGGGCAAGAATATTTCATCCCTAAAGCTAGGAGACGAAGTAACAGCCTTACTTAACGGTGGTGGCTACGCCCAGTATGCGACAGTCCCTGCTACGCAATGCCTACCCATCCCATCAGGGCTTTCCATGATTGAAGCGGCGGCGTTACCGGAAACTTTTTTTACCGTATGGAGCAACCTGTTTGACCGCGCTGGATTAAAATCAGGTGAGACCCTTTTAATTCATGGCGGAACAAGTGGTATTGGAACGGCTGGCATACAAATTACCAGCGCGCTTGGGGTGCACGTAATAACCACCGCTGGAACCGATGAAAAATGCAACGCCTGCCTAGATCTTGGGGCAAAACGTGCAATAAATTATCGCGTTGAAGATTTTGTCGATCCTGTGCGCGAATTCGGTAAAGAACATACAGGTGTGTCTGGGGTTAATGTTATTTTAGATATGGTCGGCGGGGACTATGTTCAAAAAAATATTAAATCACTGGCCCCAGATGGGCGTTTGGTAAACATAGCTTTTTTAAATGGATCAAAGGTTGAGCTCGACCTGATGACGGTGATGCTCAACCGCCTTACGCTGACAGGCTCAACCCTCAGGGCCAGAAGCCCCGAATTTAAGGGTGATATTGCCCATAAACTGGAGAAAAACGTCTGGCCGCTGTTAAAATCTGGCCGTATTAGCCCAATAATAAGTTCGGTATTCCCCCTAGAAAAGGCAGGGCAAGCCCACTCTTTGATGGAATCTAGCCGCCATATTGGAAAAATAGTGCTTCAAACCTAAAAAAAGCACCTAAATATGCCATCTTCGGTTTACCCGCATCAAAAATTGGAATAAAACCATTGCCAATGGTAGCGGTTTTCCTGATAAAAATACGCTAACCTCAATAATCTCTCAATAATTTAAGGAATGATTTTTATGGCGCAGCCATTGATGCCAAAAGCAACAGCCGTGTGGCTGGTGGAAAATACAACACTAACGTTCGAACAAATTGCGGAATTTTGCGCGCTTCACCCGCTTGAAATTCAAGCAATAGCCGATGGCGATGTAGCCATGGGAATGCATGGCGCAGACCCGGTCAAAGGCGGCTTCATCTCGCAGGAAGAACTAGACAGATGCCAAGAGAACAGTCGGGCAAAACTAAAAATGCTTAAAGCAACCCTTCCTCAGCCAAAGGCACGGGGTAAGGGTGCGCGTTACACACCAGTATCAAAGCGCCAAGATCGCCCCGATGCAATCGCATGGTTGTTGAAACATCACCCTGAAATGATTGATGCCCAAATTGCGCGCCTTATTGGCACCACCAAAAGCACAATCAAATCAATCAGAGATCGTGACCACTGGAATATTTCAAACATAAAACCACAAAGCCCGATTGGTCTAGGTCTATGTACCGAAGCTGAACTGGTAAAAATGGTTACACTGGCAAGGCGTAAAGCCGAGCGCGTTCGTTTGGCCGAAGAAAAAGAAGCCAAAAGACTGGGCAAGGCAGTACCTGCGCCAGCACCCGTGGCCGCACCTGCAGAAGAAGTTCACGTAACGGTGCAACCAGATTACACACCCGCGCCAACGGCCGAGTCTGTTTTTGGTGAAGCCAAACCAGTTGAAAAAACCGACGAGCCGGAACCTGATGTAAATTCAGTTTTTGGGCAATCTAACTCCGATAAAGAATAATAAATTATAAGAAAATAAAAATCCGCCGTTACCATAAAAAGTAGCGGCGGATTAATTATTTGATTTAATCTTTTCTGGCCCCAGCATAACCAACGCTTTCAAGGGCGGTTTTTATTTCAGGCAAAATTGCCGGATCATCAATAGTTGCCGGTGCTTTATATTCTTCGTTGTCGGCAATTTTTTGCATGGTACCGCGAAGAATTTTTCCCGATCTGGTTTTTGGCAAACGCGCAACAACGGTTGCAGTTTTAAATGCTGCAACCGGGCCAATTTTTTCACGAACCATACTGATGACATCTTTTATAATTTCATCGTTTGCCCGACTAACCCCCGATTTAAGAACAATAAAGCCCAGTGGTAATTGCCCCTTTAATTTATCAAACACGCCAATGACTGCGCACTCGGCAACGTCAGGGTGGGCGGACAAAACTTCTTCCATTTGTCCGGTAGAAAGACGATGTCCGGCAACGTTTATAATGTCGTCTGTTCGGCTCATTACATAAATGTAATCGTCATCGTCCATATATCCCGCATCACCGGTTTTGTAAAAACC
>JAOUJU010000133.1 GCA_029883045.1 Rhodospirillaceae bacterium | reverse complement strand
CGCCGCCGGTAGCAAGGAAGATTATCTCACCGACCTGATCTTCCAAAGAACGAAAATCTTTGGTGCTTATAACCTTTGCGCCGGGATCAAGAAGATTCATTGCATTGCCAGCTTTAAGGGAAATGTATTTATCGCCCATCAACCCGCTAGAGGCTATTGCGGCTTGCGTATCGGCTGGAAGCTTTATTTCTGGGGAAATTGACATGGTGACAACCGCTTCAAAGGTCGTTGCATCAAGGCTGGTGTCCAAAACGGTACCGACCTTTATGCCGCTAATGCGCACGTCCGAACCTTTGCTCAGGCCGCCTATTTTGTAAAAATTGGCGCTAATTTCGTATCCGGTTACCGCCTTTATTTCGGCTGTATTATAAGCAAAATAAACAAACACACCGGCAACCACTAAAACTGCCGCACCCATTATGGTTTCAACTGCATTGCGCCCCATTTTAGTTTCCTTTCTTAGATGCTTCTTTTTTTGCTTTGCCTTCGCTTATTATAAGGTCTAGCAGATCGCTAACGATTACCGCATCTTGGGTATAATCTATTGTTCCGCCAGCCTTCAGCACTTCCATCTCGCCACCGGGATCCAGCACCACGAACTTAGAGCCAAAAAGACCATCGGTGTGAATGGCGGCCGAGCTATCCAGCGGTAGCCCAACCCCATTATTAATATTAAGAGTTACAACAGCGCGAAAGTTTTTATCCAGCACCTGCTTGCCAACCTTGCCAACCCTTAGGCCGCCCAAGCGTATTTCATCGCCCTCAAAAAGCCCATCAACCTGATTGAATACCGCTGTTACTTCGTACGTTCCGACCTGGGCTTTGTCAGATAGTTTTGATCCGCCGTATGAAAGCATCATGGAAACCACAAGCACACCCAGCACAACTGCACCTACGACTGCATTTCTAGTATTCTCATTATGGATTAACATGTCGGGTTACCGCATTGATTTATATGTTTAAAATGTGGAAAATTAATCAGCAAACTATAACCTATGGCCGCCAAGATTTAACACCACCGCCATCGGCTGGAACGCCACCGGCAAGGTCTGAACCTTCGGGTACGTAGGCATTGTTTGTTCCAGTAAGATTGGGTAAATGCTCAAGCTGCCATTCCTTTGGTTGTGCTGCGGCCTCAGATAGCGGGGCATCAACTGTTTGGTGAAGCCATGCGTGCCATTCCGGTGGAACTTTTGATGCTTCAACCCTGCCATTATAAATGACCCAACGTCTTTCTCTGCCGTAAAGCTTAGCTTTGCTTGAGGCATAATAACGGTTGCCAAATTCATCCGATCCGACCTTGCGACCAAAAATGGTTGTGTGAACCCACGTTCCGAAAGATGTCATGAAATCTCTGTCTCCGGCTTATTGTTTATGCGGTATTTTTAAGGGCCATAAATAAACTGCAGCCCCCCCGTTATAGCATTATTTACCCTTATGACACCTAAGCAACCGCTTCGTCTAGTGCCGCATTTGCCCGGACATCACCAAGATATTTATTACATCAAAACATGATACCCGATTTTCGATTCCCTTGCACCTTAGGTGCTAATCAGCCCCACCTGCATTACCCAACTCACCCTGCTGTAACTAGGTGTATGGGGGCAATATCGGGCCATATTGTCAAAAAATACTAGGATTTTCAGCCCACAATAGGGTGAACATACCCCACTACATTTTGTTTACTATGATATGATGTTTTTAAAAAAATAAAATAATTTTCGTTTTTCCCATATCTTAAATAATGGTGATAACTAATTGGTTTAATGTAATAATAAGGCAACAGTGACCATCTTTGTGCACACATTATGCATAAACTGGGCCGACAAATCATCTTGCTAGGCCCCATCCAATTAGGCTACATCTTGTGTGTCTCGCGACAAATGATACGTAAGTATTGTGCCCCACCCAATATGTGGGGCGATGGAGGGTTTTTTCCATAAATCGCGGGATTTCGGGGGGGTCTGAATATCAAGACTCAACAAAAAAATGAAACCAAAAACAAGAGCCAAAGGGGCTGGGAAAAAACATGCGAATTAAGCGTCACTTTACAAAAAAGGGTCAATCCCCATACGCCAACATCGAATTTCGTTCTGCAACTAGCGAAATACGCAATCCGGACGGTTCTGTCGTCTTCAAACTTGACGATATGGATGTACCGGCAAACTGGTCGCAGGTAGCCTGCGACGTTATTGCGCAAAAATATTTCCGCAAGGCAGGCGTTCCGACCAAACTGGTAGCGGTCGAAGAAAACACCATCCCCTCATGGCTGTGGCGCCACGAAGAAGACAAAGCTGCGCTAAAGAAAAAGCCTGCTGATAAGCGTTATAAATCAGAAACCAGCGCCAAGCAGGTTTTCGACCGCCTAGCCGGAACATGGACATACTGGGGCTGGAAAGGTGGCTATTTTGATTCAGAACAAGATGCCAAAGCATACTTTGATGAAATGCGCTTCATGCTGTGCAAACAAATGGGCGCGCCAAATTCACCACAGTGGTTTAATACTGGCCTACATTGGGCTTATGGCATTGACGGTCCAGCCCAGGGCCATCATTACGTAGATTTTGAAACTGGTAAACTTGTCCGCTCAAAATCTAGCTACGAACACCCCCAACCGCACGCATGTTTTATTCAATCCATTCAGGATGATTTGGTGCAAGAAGGCGGCATTATGGACCTATGGGTACGTGAAGCCCGGTTGTTTAAGTATGGCTCCGGTACTGGCACCAACTTTTCTAACCTTCGTGGTGCCAACGAGGCCCTTTCTGGTGGCGGAAAATCTTCTGGCTTGATGAGCTTCCTTAAAATTGGCGACCGCGCAGCTGGGGCCATTAAATCAGGTGGCACTACACGCCGTGCAGCCAAAATGGTTGTGGTTGATGTTGATCACCCCGATATCGAAGAATTTATCGGCTGGAAAGTAAAGGAAGAGCAAAAAGTTGCGGCCCTTGTTGCTGGATCAAAGCTAGCAGCTAAAAACATGACGGCTGTAATGGATGCGTGCCACGGCGGTGCCGATGGTGATGATCAATCGCGCTTCGATCCAAAAGTAAATGCGGCGCTGAAAAAAGCCATTATCGGTGCGCGTCGGGCGATGATACCGGAAAATTATGTTCAACGCGTAATCCAGTTCGCCAAACAAGGGTACACCGAGATTGAATTCCCGGTATACAATACCGATTGGGATTCCGAAGCCTACCTTACCGTTTCGGGGCAGAATTCCAATAACACGGTACGCATTACCAACGCATTCCTTGAGCGTGTATTGCAAGATGGTGATTGGAAACTAATCCGGCGCAAAGACGGTGAAGTTGCAAAATCCATCAAAGCCCGCGATTTATGGGAACAAATTGGCGCTGCCGCATGGGCATCGGCTGATCCCGGAATCCAATTTGATACCACCATTAATGAATGGCACACCTGCCCGGAATCTGGGCGCATTAATGCATCGAACCCATGTTCGGAATATATGTTTTTGGATGATACCGCGTGCAATCTGGCATCGCTTAACCTGCATACCTTCCAAAATGAAGATGCCACCCTTAACGTTCCAGCGTTTGAACACGCTGTACGTCTATGGACCATTACATTGGAAATATCGGTTCTTATGGCGCAGTTCCCGTCGGTTGAAATCGCTAAACGTTCGTACGAATTCCGCACCCTTGGATTGGGTTTCGCCAATATTGGCGGATATCTAATGGAAGCTGGTTTGTCGTACGATTCGGATGAAGGGCGCGCCATTTGCGGTTCAATTTCTGCACTGATGACAGGCGTTTCCTATGCCACATCTGCCGAAATGGCGGGTGAGCTTGGTGCCTTTCCCGGGTACGAACCAAATGCAAACGCAATGCTCAGGGTTATACGTAACCACCGTCGGGCGGCGCATTCGGAAAGCAACGGATATGAAGACCTGTCCATTCTTCCCGTGCCGCTTGACGGGGACCAATGCACCGATGGCGCGCTTGTCGCCGCATCACGCGAAGCATGGGATAATGCGCTAGAGCTTGGCACCATGCACGGGTTCCGCAACGCGCAAACCACGGTTATTGCACCAACCGGTACAATCGGGTTGGTGATGGATTGCGATACCACCGGGATCGAACCTGATTTCGCGTTGGTTAAGTTTAAAAAACTAGCCGGTGGTGGTTATTTCAAAATTATCAACCGCATGGTTCCGGCCGCACTTAAACGCCTTGGTTATGCCGAAGCAGAAATAGAAGCAATTGAACGTTATGCCCTTGGCCATGGAACCTTGAAAAATTCCAACGGTGCAATCAATAACACAACCCTAAAAGCCAAAGGTTTCACCGATGAAGCGTTGGTGTTGCTTGATAGCGCATTAAAAGATGCGTTTGATATCAAGTTTGCATTTAACAAATACACATTGGGCGAACCGTTTTGCAATGAAACGCTAAACATCAGCATTGAACAGCTAAACGATGTGTCGTTTGATATGCTGGGCCATCTTGGTTTTTCAGAAGAAGACATCCTTGAGGCTAACACCCATGTTTGTGGTGCCATGACCCTTGAGGGTGCGCCATTGCTAAAAGACGAGCACCTATCAGTGTTTGATTGTGCTTCGCCTTGTGGACGCATCGGTAAACGTTCGCTTAGCGCCGAAAGCCACATTCGTATGATGGCTGCCAGCCAGTCGTTTATTTCTGGTGCAATTTCAAAAACCATCAACATGTCTAACAGCGCAACCATCGATGATTGCCAAAACGCCTACATGCTTTCATGGCAGTTGGGGCTAAAGGCTAATGCGCTGTACCGTGATGGATCAAAACTTAGCCAACCGTTGCAATCAACCCTGTTGGATGAAGATATTTCCGAAGATGAAGAAACAACTTCGGAAAAATATGCCGCAGCAGCAACCTCGGGCCGGGCAGAAATTATTGCCGAACACATTGTTGAACGTTTGGTTGAACGTGATCGCCTGCCCGATCGACGCAAGGGTTATACCCAAAAAGCCATTGTCGGTGGCCACAAGGTATATTTGCGTACCGGTGAATACGAAGACGGGCGCATCGGTGAAGTATTTATCGATATGCACAAAGAAGGTGCAGCATTCCGTTCGTTGATGAACAACTTTGCCATCGCCATTTCCATTGGCCTACAATATGGCGTACCGCTGGAAGAATTTGTTGAAGCCTTTACCTTTACTAGGTTTGAACCATCGGGTCTGGTTGAAGGCAACGATACAATCAAGATGTCGACATCGATACTTGATTATATCTTCCGTGAGCTTGCCGTTAGCTACCTTTCACGCAACGATTTAGCCCATGTAAAACCAGCTGACATGATGCCAGACGCGCTTGGTTCCGGCCATGACGAAGGCGACTTAAGCACGGTTGAAGACGCCATGCAGACGGTTGCTAAACTTACCAGCCAAGGTTTTGTTAGATCACAAACCTTCACC
>JAOUJU010000132.1 GCA_029883045.1 Rhodospirillaceae bacterium | reverse complement strand
CATGAACAATCATTGGGGCGCATGGGCTTTATCGCTACCAGCTTAACAACCGACGATTTTTTATCTGCAATCTAGCTCTATTTTCTTTTCCACAGTGGTGGTGGGCGATTTCCTGTACCACCACTTGGCGGTGGCGGGCGGTTGCCCCCCATCATTGATCCACCACCGGGTGTGCGTGAAAAGCTGCTATCTGGCTTTCCTATCCAGCAACGTGGTATGAACGGATATGTATTTGTTATGACGTAAAGATAAGTTCCGTTCGGGAATTCGTTCGTTTTAGCTGTGGTGCCGTTACATTTATCAAGGTCGCCAGCACCTAATACATATTCATAATCCTGAACATAGGTTCCGTCGTATTTTCCGCCAGGGCCAGATGGTCTGGTTCCATTTTTGATTCTGTGGCTTGATTTCAATTCATCTGTGCCAAACCCGTATGGGGCATAAATAGGAAACCCGTCCGCCGCCCAGCCGAGCATTACCGGTGCATTTTTATTGTTGCTTGGTTTTTGCAGTAATCCAATAGGCATTGCGTGGTAATGGTACGCCCCGTTTGGCTGTACATGGGCATTTGAATTATCAAGCCCCAAATTAATTGCGCCTGACATTGCTTCTATATTCCACCCGGATGACCTGTCGCGGTTCCAGTATTCGGCAGTTAAAGGATCAAACGGAACACCGTTTAACGCAACGCCAAAATCTTGGTGGCCAAGCTCTGTTATCTTGCCTGCCTTGCCTGGCTTCAAGCTAACCCTGAAACTATATGATTGTTTGGATACGGTGTGCGGGTTGCCGCGGTTAGGGAAGGTGCCTGTTTGATGGTCTGCCAAACCGTCAGATTTAATGTAACGATACCCTCCGGATTTATCTATCGTTGTGCGTTGGGCGGCTTCAGCACGGTTAAGCAAGAAGTTCCAAACAGAAACAGGTTTTTCCGCCTTTTCCGATTGCTCGCCAAGCGATTTGATTCCATGCGCCAAACCAAAAGAGGGCGACAGCAAAACACTAACGGCACACACAGGCAACGCAAAATACCTTAATAAATGTAACATCATGGTGAAATATCCCCCGATTTTTCCCTTATTAGTATTATTAATTAATTGCCATATTATCGCAACTTGCAATTTCCCGGTCTGCTGACATATTGTCACAAGCAGTAGAAAAAACAGGATGCCCGACCAATGAACGAAACAATAATTAATGACCTTGGCATAAATGACGCCACCAACACCATGCAGGCAGCTATTGATCAGGTGGTGGAAATAATTACCGTTTATGGTCTGGACGTTCTTGGCGCCATAATCATTTTGGTTGTCGGTATGTGGTTTGCCGGCTGGGTATCACGAATGGTAGCCAAGGCATTGGGCAAAGCCAGCAAAATTGACGCAACGCTTATTAGCTTTTTTTCGTCAACCGCCAAATACGTCATTATGGCGTTTGTCGGCATTGCAGTCCTCAATCAGTTTGGGGTGCAAACTGCCAGCCTTATTGCGATTTTGGGTGCAGCTGGTTTGGCCATTGGTTTGGCACTGCAAGGAACCCTTTCAAATGTTGCGGCAGGGGTGATGTTGCTTATTTTTCGCCCCTTTAGGGTTGGCGATTATGTTGAGGCAGCCGGACACGGCGGAACCATTCGTGAGCTAAACCTGTTTTTCACGCTAATGAATACGCCTGATAATATTTTAATTTCCATTCCCAATGCAAAAATATGGGGCGATTCAATTCGCAACTTTAACGCCAATAAAACCAGGCGGGTGGATTTTGTTTTTGGGGTTTCTTATTCGTCCGATTTGGACAAAGCAAAATCAACCATAATGGATGTTATAAGTTCGGATGAGCGCACCCACGCAGACCCTGAACCATTGGTTGAGGTAATGGATCTGGGCGAAAGTTCGGTCAATTTGGTTGCGCGGGTTTGGGTTAACACCCCTGATTATTGGGCGGTTAAATTCAGCCTTAACAAGGCCGTAAAAGAACGCCTTGATAAAGAAGGAATTGAAATTCCGTTTCCCACGCGCACAATTTATTCGCAAAGCGATTAATAAAAAAATCAAAGCGCCGATATTGTTTCAACGTCTTTAACGAACGTTGCCGTGTCTATGGGTTTTTCAATATAGCCATCGGCACCGGCGCTGCGGGCTTTTTCTTTCCACATTTCATCAGTGCGCGCAGAAATCATTATTATTTTAGTGTTGGCCAACAATTTGTCTTTGCGGATTTCGCGGCATAGTTCAAGCCCGTCCATTTCCGCCATAACTAAATCGGTTATAATAAGGTCTGGCCGTTTTTTGCGTATCAATGAAATTGCATTAACCCCTGCGGGGGATGATATAACGCTGTGTCCGGCGCCGCCTAGAATAAGGGATATAGCTTCAATAATATCTGGGTCATCATCGATTATTGTTATTTTCATGGCGATTAAGTGTCCTTGGATGTATTTTAAGCGCTACTTGGACTTCATCACCCAAACACCTTTCCAGTCTTTGGGGTCTTCGGCCTTTAGCAACTCACACCTTTCTATATAGGTATTAGAAAGATGATCACCAGCGTTTGCTTTCAAAACCTCCCTAAATGACGAGGTTGATTTTTCCCAGTTTCCTGCACGGTAATGTTTGCGCCCTTCGTTAAAATGGTTAACGCAGTCCATCAGATTGGGGAAGGTTTTGTCACTATGATAATCCAAAACTTCATAAACCCCGACTGGTTCTGTTTTTCCCTTGACCACAACATCATCAATATCGCGCATACGATACGTGCCCTTTAATTTTTTAACGGTGTATTCGGAAACAAGTATGTGGGCGTGGTATTGTTTGCAGGCACTTTCCAAACGGGCCGCTAGGTTAACCCCATCACCGATCATGGTGTAATCCATTCGCTTGGGGCTACCAATATTGCCTGAAACAATGTTATCGGTATTTAGGCCCATACCGTGATCAATTGGCATTAATCCTTGGGCTTCGCGTTTTTTGTTCCATTCCCATAAAGATGTCATCATTTTTATTGCTGCACGCATGGCGCGGTCTTCGTCATCATCGTGGCCTACGGGTATGCCAAAACCAGCCATCATCGCATCGCCGATAAATTTATCTAACATGCCGCCTTCTTCGGTGATTATATCAACCATTATGGTGAAATATTCATTCAATAACTGAACGGTTCCTTGTGCACCCAATGTTTCGGTAATGGTGGTAAATGAACGAACATCAGAAAATAAAACGGTTGCCTCGGTGGAACGACCACCCAAAAAATCGTCGCTATCACCCGCGCTCATCAATTGATCGGCTAAGCCCGGATCCATGTAGCGGCTCATAGTTGATTTCATGCGTTTTTCAGATGAAATATCTTCGATCATTACCATTGTGCCGAGCTTTTTTTCTTCGCTGCTAATTAGCGGCAATACGGTAACGTTGGCAGAAACCTTTTCTCCGCCGAATTCAAGCTCGGCATCCATAAAAATATCAGGAACCTGAGATTCATCCACTTTGTGAATTTTTTCCATCACCCATTCATTTTTCCCGATGAAAAATTCTTCAGATTTTTTGTAAATAACATCGGTTTCTTCTTCCAGCTTCATTATCCGGTAGCCAGCAGCGTTGCAGGTTACGATCTTTCCCTCATCATCGGTGGTGATAACCGCATTCGACATACTTTCCAGCATGCTTTCGGAATAGTTTTTCATATTTTGCACGTCGTTAAATAATTTGGCGTTTTCAAGGCCAATTGCGATCTGTGCGGTAAATGCCTTTAGGCGTTGCTCATCCTCATCCGTGAACGGCCCGCCACGTTTATTAAGAACCTGGGTGACACCAATTACCTTGCCTTCCTTGTTGACCACAGGGGTGCAAAGTATGGAGCGAGTAAAAAACCCTGTTTGTTTGTCAAATGCCGGATTAAAGCGCAGATCGGCATAGGCATGTGGAATATTAATGCTTTCGCCTGTGGTAAAAACCGTTCCGGCAATGCCAAGGTGGTTAGGCAGGCGAATTTCCGTGGCGGCAAGCCCGGCGCCAACCATGGAAAATAGTTCGCTGGTTTTTTCATCATTCAAAAACAAGGTTGAGCGTTCGGCGGTCATTAACCTTGCTGCTTCGCCCATGACCTTGGCCAACAATTTGGAAAGATCAATTTCACTAGTTACATCGGAAACAATGTCGAGAAATTCCATTTCCTCAGCACTTTTCTTTTGCATATGTTCAAGATGCTGGGTGTTTTGCAAAGCAACTGCGGCCTGTGTGGTCATTGCTTCCAAAAGCACAAGGTCTGAATCATCAAACGGCACAACTTTTTTGCCATCTATTTTGTTCAGCACTTGCGCCACACCAATGGTATGGCCGACCACAGTTTTTATGGGCACACACAAGATTGATTTGGTGCGGTATCCGGTTTGTTCGTCAACCCCACGGTTAAAGCGCTTGTCCTTGTAAGCATCTTTAATGACAAGGCTTTCACCAGTTTGAAAAACATGTCCGGCAATTCCGCTGTCGTTTAGTATGCGTATTTCCCGGCGCTGTTGACCCTGAGCAGTGCGGGAAAAAAGCTCGCCCGATGAAGTGTCGTTAAGGAAAAGGGTTGAGCGATCGGCTTTTAGCTCGACGCTCATCATTTCGGTCATCATTTCCAGTGCATCATCTAGGTTATCGGCAGTAGAAATGCGCCTACCTATATCAATAAGCAGATCGGAAATTCCATATTTATTATTTATTTCTGCAGCACGCCGGCTGATATATGGGCGGCGATCTTCTTCTGCATTTTTGGATTTTGTTTTTTTTGCGCCAGCATCAGCCATTTTTCTTTTTCCCTGAATCTTTTTTCTTTGTTTTTTCTTCTAATTTCTCACGTAAATTAGAAACGGTTGCATGCAGTTGTTTTATTTCGTCTCGTGCGCGGCGTTCAGATTGTTCCAATTTATCTTCGTAGGAAAATTTTACCGCATCCATTTCATCGCGTAATGCTTGAACTGCGGACTGCAATTGATTGGCTTCGTCTTTGCCATTTTTTAAGGTATCTTGGACCGCTTCGTCCTTGTCAAAACGCATTTTTTCCAGCTCGTCACGCAGTGCGCTTGCGGCTTGGCGTAACTGATTTATCTCAAGGTTGGCGTCGGCCACAGCTTGCTGCACAGCTTCGCCCTGCTCAAAGCGCATTTGTTCCATTTCATCGCGAAGTGCGGAAATGGTGTTTTTCAAATGCCGAATTTGAGTTTCAGCCTCCAATAATTCTTTGTTTTCTGCCTGTAATGCGCCCATTGCTCAATTATGCCCCGTTAAAACCATCTCCCCATGGCCCAGTAAATCCGTGGATGGTTGATTTAACCTTATTTTTAGGCACTTAGGCAACCTGTGGCGTGGGGATGTAGTTAGTGGCTGAAATTTCAACCAATAAAATCAAATAAAAGGCGGTTCCTAATGGGGTTGTCCTTTTAATTGGCTCCGGCGGCAAGACTCGATACGGGTATTAATTTATGGTAA
>JAOUJU010000131.1 GCA_029883045.1 Rhodospirillaceae bacterium | reverse complement strand
ATTTTAAGCGGCTGGGTTTCTAGCGCACCGTCCCATAGTTTGTCGAATATGTGCTGTGCATCAAACGGTCCATAATAATCGCCCACGCCAGCATGATCGCGCCCAACAATAAGGTGCGAACAGCCATAATTTTGACGGATAAGCGCATGAAACAATGCTTCGCGCGGCCCGGCATAACGCATTTCGATAGGATAGCCCGCCTGAATGACGGTTCCCTTAACGAAGTAGTTGTCTATCATTGCCTGAATAGCTTTGGTGCGGGTTTCGGCGGGAATGTCACCAGCTTTCAATTTGCCCAGAACTTGGTGGATGTAAACACCATCGGTAACTTCGACAGCAATTTTGGCTAGGTGTTCGTGTGAACGGTGCATGGGGTTGCGGGTTTGAAACGCTGCAACCTTGGACCAGCCTTTTTCCGCAAATTCTGCACGGGCTTCGGCGGGGCGCTGATACAAATCACCAAACAGGGATGGGAATTCACCTTCATCAATGACCGTCAGTGGGCCGGACAGGGCAACGTCTTTTTGTTCATTGACCTTTTGTACGCCGGGGTGCTTGTCATCGGTGGTGGTATAGACGTTTTGCGCTTCAAACGCTTTGTCGTCAGCACTGAGCGCGAATTTTTCATTTACCGTCATGACGGCCATGATAAGGCCGGATTCTTCGTCAACCAAGGCGACCTCTTCGCTGTTGCCAATGGAATCGGCTAACGCTTTGTCTGCTGTGATGGTAATGGGAATTGGCCAGAACAAACCGTTTTTCAGCTTCATGTCGGCGCAAACGCCATGCCAGTCATCACGACCCATGAACCCGTCAAGCGGTGTGTATGCACCCATGGAAAACATCAAAACGTCAGATGTTTCCTTGCTCGACATTGGAATTTTCTTCAGGCCTTCAGCATGTTTTTTTAGATCCGCGCGTTCGGCTTCAGCAGCCAATAATGGCTTAAGCCCTTCTCCCCCGTGGGGTTGCACCAAGTGTGACATATTACCTCCCATAAAATTTTTAGTGTTGGGCCATAGCTAAAAAGGCCAAAAAAATACATTGAGATGCTTTTTAGCAAAATATTGGGTAATTTCACCATCGAAAATTAAAAAAATAAAATATATAAAGATTCTAATATACTGGCGTAATGGGCAGGATCAAAAAATGAGCGTTATCGGTTGTGACTGCGAACCAAAATTTGACGGCTTATCAGCCCATTACAGGCGCGCCCTGTGGATTGTCATCATTATAAACGCATCAATGTTTGCAATTGAATTGGTGGCAGGGGCCTTTGCCGGTTCCAAGGCACTGCAGGCAGATGCCCTTGATTTTTTGGGCGATAGCGCAACATACGGTCTTAGCCTTTATGTAATTGGCATGTCGGTTAAGGCCCGGGCAAATGCGGCCCTAATAAAAGGCATCAGCCTAGGCGCAATGGGCGCGTGGGTTTTGGGCACAACCATTTATCAGGTTTTCATTTTGGGCATGCCCAAAGCCGAGGTAATGGGCGCGGTTGGCCTGTTGGCCTTAATGGCTAACCTAAGCAGCGTTTTGTTGTTGATGCGTTATAAAGACGGCGACGCCAATGTTCGTTCGGTGTGGTTGTGCAGCAGAAATGATGCAATTGGAAACATCGCGGTCATGATTGCGGCGGGTGCGGTTTGGTTTACGAAAACCCCGTGGCCCGATTTAATTGTCGCAATGTTTATTGCCGGAATGTTTTTCTTGTCGGCAATCCAAATTATCAGGCAAGCATTGCAAGAACGAAACGCCCCGGAAATTTAAAAGATATTTTTTTATTTTTGCGCCAATTGGCCGCGTTCGCTTTCAAGTTTGGCCCATTCGTTGGTTATTTCCGCCAACGATACCTTGAAACGCTTAAGTTCCGCCCCAGCCAGTTTTTGCCCAGAAGGCATTTTCACCTTTAGCGGGTTAACCTGTTTGTTGCCGCGCAATATTTCATAATGCAGATGTGGCCCAGTTGAACGCCCGGTGGTTCCAACATAACCAATAACTTCACCTTGTGTTACGCGCTTGCCTTTGCTTATCCCACGTTTAATCGCCTTCATGTGGGCGTAGGCAGTAGAATATTCAGAATTGTGACGAATGCGTACATAATTACCATAAGCACCGTTGCGCCCTGATTTTTCGATGGTACCGTTACCGGCGGCATAAATTGGCGTGCCAGTGGGGGCAGCAAAGTCTGCACCTTTGTGCATTTTGGTATAACCCAAAACTGGATGTTTGCGTTTACCGAATGTGGACGAAAGCCTAGCCCCGTTAATTGGGGTGCGCATTAATGCTTTGCGTGCGCTTTGTCCGTTTTCGTCGAAATAATCTGTTGTCCCATCTTTTAGCTGGTGCAGGTAAATTGCTTTTTTCTTTCCTTGCAGTGTTAACGCAGCATATTTAATTCCGTTATTGTAAACTACGTTTCCATCTTCATCGCGAAAGCGTTGGTACATTACTTCAAAATCATCATTTTTCCAGATGTCACGTTGGAAATCTACATCCCATGAAAAAATACGAATAAGTTCATTTATTACCGGTGGGGTAACACCATTATTTGTGGCCGCAAGATAAAGGCTAGAATCAATCTTTCCTTCGGCGCGAACATTTTCAGGGGTTAATTCAAAAGAAACTTTTTTGGCAACGAAGCCGCTTTGGGGAGAAGAATTTTTAAGCGAAACCACTATGCGGTTACGGTAATCAAGCGGAATTACCAGACCAGCAAAAATATCACTACCTATCCCATATGTTTCATCTTCGCTGGGAAAGGCGGGAACAAAGCGGGCAAATATTTTTTGGTTAACCTTTAGGCTGCGCGCATCGAACATACCGGAAAGAGATTTAATTATATTATTTGTCTGTTCATTATTGGCACCAGCACGACCCAATATTTTTGCAAGGGTGTCGCCAGATTTTACCAATATAGGTTTTTCATAAGTTACAAGGTCGCGTGCACCATTAAGAAGGTTTGCAAAAAACCCGGTATCATCATCATTGTTGTTTGTATTGTTTGGTGCACTAACCGAAAGTGTGCCAGCGGCTTGCGGATTACCAAGTGAAATAGGCGCAAGGGCGACAGAGCCATTAGTATTAATGCTATCAACGCCAATATTGCCCGGCGCATTACCCCATGAATAACCAAGGGACAAAAAGGCGCCCACAATAATGACGCCAGTTCCAAGCATTGAACGCATAACCATATGTTTAATTCTCATATCCATTTTTTACCCGAACAATCCTTTGCCCTTTTGGGGGCGGCTGGGGGCGGCGGTGTTCTGGCAATTAATCCTTCTTTATCAATAATATCGTCATAAGCGTTAATAGATTGTTTCATACCCGATTGGTCCAATGTCGGCTGTGTTCACCGTCACCTCGGGCTTGCCGACTTAAGTCAAGACGTATATACAAATATATATAGTAAAATACTGAAATATTTCATTAGTTCAGTAAAAAATAGGCAAAAAACAAATGGTTAATACGGCCGGCGCCAATACGGCACACAAAGACGAGCTAAATAAAATGCTGCAATCGGCTATCCGTGATCACGGTGAGGGTGGTGATGTGGTCAAATTCCTTCGTCAGCAAATTGCCGATATGGATGAGGTTATTGCCGAAGATGTGGTCAACGCAGATATTGCCAAAAAAAGCATCCCAGTAAGCATTGAAGACATCGTTGAAAAGGGAAAGGTTCTTTATGTTGTTATTGGGATGGTAATGATTTTTGTGCTGCTTGGTTTTTCTTCTTTGTTTTTTGGCATGCTGGCAACTAAGTGGGATTCGCTGTAACAACCAACCAATCAACCAAGCAATCAGCCGACAACATCATCACCAACATAAGGATTATTTTTTCTTTCTTCGCCAAATGTTGATGTCGGCCCGTGTCCGGGTACAAACGTTACATTTTCGCCAAGTGGGAACAGCGTTTCACGAATTGAATGGATAAGGTCTTCGTGGTTACCCATGATAAAATCTGTTCTGCCGATTGATCCTTTGAAAATTACGTCACCAACAAATGCCATGTCGGTTGTTTTATCGTAAAAAACAACATGACCGGGGGTGTGTCCGGGGCAATGCAAAACATCAAGCACAATGTTTCCAAATTTTATGCTATCGCCCGCCTGTAGCCATCTTTGCGGTTCATAGACACGACACCCAGGAAGATCATACATTTTTCCCTGATGGGGTAGGGCATCAACTAAAAATTTATCATCAATGTGTGGCCCTTCGATTGGAACAGCAAAATGTTCCGCAGTGGCGGCTGCCCCACCAGCGTGGTCCATGTGCGCGTGGGTTATTAAAACCAGTTTTGGTGTCATGTTTATTTCTTCTACGGCGGATATTATTTTTTCAACATCGCCGCCGGGATCAACAATAGCGCCATGATTAGTTTCATCACACCAAATGATGGAACAATTTTGCCTTAAAGCTGTAACTGGAAGAATTTTGGTTTTTAGTGTCACGTACTTTCCAGTTCACCGTAAAGATCATATTCGTCCGCCGCGGTTACTTTTACTTTTACCATATCACCGGGCGAAAGATGCCCCGCATTTTCAACATACACTACACCGTCAACTTCGGGTGAATCCGCACCTGAACGCCCAATTGCATTTTCTTCATCGCGCCCATCAATTAATACGTCAATGCTGCGACCAATTTTTTTGCTTAGTTGTTTGGTGCTTATGTCTTGTTGAACTTCCATAAACTGTTCCCAGCGGGTATCTATTTCTTCGGCGTCTACGTGGCCGGGCAGGTCGTTGGCGGCAGCACCTTTTACGTTTTCGTATTTGAAACACCCAACCCGGTCTAAATTAGCCTCTTCCAGCCAATCGAGCATGAATTCAAAATCTTTGACCGTTTCACCGGGGAAACCGACAATAAATGTCGAACGGATTGTAAGGTCGGGGCAAATTTCGCGCCATTTTTTTACCCGTTGCAGTGATTTTTCCTGATGGGCGGGCCGTGACATTGCTTTTAATACGCTTGGCGATGCGTGCTGAAATGGAACGTCAATGTAGGGAAGAATTTTTCCCTCAGCCATCAATTCAATTAAACCGTCAACATGGGGGTAGGGGTAAACGTAATGCATGCGTATCCATATGCCCAGTTCACCCAAACGCTTTGCTAATTCATTTATTTTTACCCCGTCGCCTAAATCAACCCCGTAAGCACCGGTATCTTGGGATATGACTAGCAATTCCTTAACCCCAGAACGGGCCAAGGTTTCAGCTTCATGCATAATTTCGTCAATTGGCCGACTGGCAAGTTTACCTCTGATGGATGGGATTATGCAAAAGCGGCACTTGTGATTGCAGCCTTCGGATATTTTTAAATAAGCATAATGGCGCGGCGTTAACCGGATACCCGCTTCGGGGACAATATCCATAAATGGGTTGCTGCTCGGCGGCAACGCATCATGCACTGCGTTTACAACTTGTTCGTAACTGTGCGCACCGGTTACGGCTAAAATACCGGGATGGGTTTTTCTTAGCTCGTCT
>JAOUJU010000130.1 GCA_029883045.1 Rhodospirillaceae bacterium | reverse complement strand
GTTGGTAACCGTTTGCGGCATAGAAAAATAAACCTGCGCCGCATGTAGCGGCATAAAGATAAAGCCTGAATCGTATTCAAACATTCCTACCTTGAAAATGGCCACAACCCTAAAGGCGCGCATTCGAGGAACCGTGCCAAACGCAGTTGCCCGGCCATTAGGCGAAATTAGGGTAACCTTTTCGCCAACAAAAAGACCGAGCCGTTTTGCCAGTTCAGCACCAATTGCAATGGTGTCATCAGGACCGAATGCATCTAACGATCCATATTCTATATTATCTGAAATAATGGGTCGGTTTTTTATATCATCCGAGCGCAAGGCCCGCACCACCGCACCGCGTGACGTGCTGCCGACCGATGCCATTACTTGGCCTTCAATCATTGGGGTAACGCTTACGACACCGGGAACACCACGCACAACAATTGCTTGGGCATCAAAATCTTCCATTACACGCGATTGGTTATAAACGCTAATATGGCCATTAAGGCCAAGAATGCGGTTCATTAGTTCGGCACGAAAACCATTCATCACCGCCATTACAATAATAAGTGTCGCTACGCCCAAGGCTATACCAAGAAGCGAAAACCACGCAATTATAGAAACAAAACCTTCCTGACGCCGCGCCCTGAGGTAACGCATGGCAAGCATCCATTCAAATGCGGAAAACATGGTTTATGGCTGGCCTTTCGGTTTTTATTAAATCACGTGGGTGACAAACGAATCTATTGGTTACTCTAGGCGATGGTAGCATTTATGGCAACGTAACATAGGAACGTAACATGGGAAAGCAGCCCAGATAGGGTGGTGATTATACTTTCGGGTTATTTATATAAATGGATTGATCTGCCTTCATCCATGGTGGATTTTTAGCGGTAATTTTTTTGTATATGGGGCATTTTTTTGCGTGCGCACCGGGAAGATACCCCGTGCTCATTAAAAATTCATTTACTACTTCTGGGCCAGTAAAGGAAAAATGTTTGCGAAATAATTTTACCCAGTCCTTGTGTGCCAGTGGATGGCTATCCGATAGCCATTTTACAAAACCCCCATTGGCTTCACGCATTTCTATTATAACCTTGGCATTATTGATAATCGCTTCAACCTTTAGCCGATTGCGGATTATGCCGGGGTTTTTCAAAAGTCGGTTAATGTCGCGTTTTTTATAGCTTGCAACCGCATCAACATCAAAGTTATCGAATGCTTCAAACGTGGTGGGTCTTTTTTTTAATACTATTTCCCACGAAAGACCTGCTTGAAAAATTTCTAACGCCAACAACTCAAACAGTTGGCTTTCATTTTTTCCGGGGAAACCATATTCTTTGTCGTGATATTCACCGTGTATAGGATGGCTAGGTGCCGTGTCACAATATGATGACATCACCACAAACCTTTGCGCATCATAAATATAATTGTCATCATTCCCCCATCAACCGCAACAAGAATCAAAAGTATAATTCCAATCCAAAGTGCCCATTTACGATTAATTTTCATCTTGCGTTCATTTAACGGCAACTGATGAAGACGAAGTTTTTGGTTGCCTGCACCGCCCGCTTCTTCATCGAAATTTTCATGATGCATCTTGGTGTCGTTCATTTTTCTTCAAGCTCGATTAAGGTGGAGAAAAAATCTTTTGGGTGGAGAAATAATACGGGCTTCCCATGGGCACCGATTTTAGGTTCGTTACTGCCAAGTATTCGCACACCTTCGATTTTTAACTTTTCTGAGGCGGCGGCAATGTTATCTACTTCTAAACAAATATGATGGATGCCACCTTCGGGATTACGCGCAAGAAATTTTGCTATGGGTGAATTATCACCCAGCGGTTCCAGCAATTCAATTTTGGCATTTTCCAGTTCAATAAAAACAACACTAACGCCGTGCGCTGGTTGTGCCACAGGTTCGGACACAACCGCCCCTAGCTGATCGCGGTAACGTTTAGCCGCAACCGCAAGGTCGGGTACTGCAATGGCTATGTGGTTTAATCCCTTAATCATGTTCTTAATTTACCCGAAAATAACTAAAATTACATTCTAGTAAGATGTACTTTGATAATGGCATTTTTATCGATATTACCACGGAAATAGCGTCTTACGGCAATGCGTATGGCCTCAGATACCTGATCATCATCCAATAATGCTTTGCGCGAAAGTCGTGCCAATGCGCCGTGAGCAGTTTCAATTGCGCCCAATTCTATTTCCTCTTCATTGTTTTCAACCAGACCAGTGGTGGAAATTTGCACCGGAACCATCAATCCCCCCTTGGTATCAATTATTACCGACACCACGGCCGAACCATTAAACAACGCCCGAGCGCGCCCCCGCACCAATTCGCCATCAAGGGGCACAACTCTATTGCCCTCAAGCGTTAGCCTGCCATTGGTGACTTGTTCAATCACACCTGCCGGACCAGGGGCCAAACGGACCATTGAACCATTTTCGCACACCACCGTTTCCTTAACCTGACAGTTGCGCGCTAATTTTGCATGTTCAGCCAAATGCCTAAGTTCGCCATGAACCGGAACAGCAATTTGCGGGTTTACCATTTGATACATTTCAACCAGTTCGTCACGTGCCGGATGACCGGAAACATGTACGAACCTGTCGCTATCGGTAATTATTTCAATTCCTGTTCTTACCAGCCTGTTTTGCAAACGGCCAATCGATACCTCGTTGCCGGGAATTACCCGTGAAGAAAAAATTACCGTATCACCCTTGTCAAACGTAACCCGGGGGTGGTCACCAGCCGCAATGCGTGAAAGTGCAGCGCGCGGTTCACCTTGGGATCCGGTACAAACAATCAAGCATTTATCGCGTGGTAAAAACCCTGCCATTTCTTCGTCAAGAAATGCTGGCGTATCTTTTAAATATCCGTTTTCTTTGGCCGCCGCAATCATGCGTTCAATAGACCGCCCAGCCATAACCACATCGCGGCCATTGGCTTTGGCCGCACGGGCTATGGTGTCAAGCCGGGCCACGTTAGACGCAAAGCACGTTACCGCAACCCGGTTTTCACATTTTGAAATTACCTTGGTTAGGCTTTCTAACAGGTCACCTTCTGATCCACTGCTGCCAGAATTAAATACGTTGGTTGAATCGCAAACTATTGCCAACACGCCATCATCACCAAGGCGGCGAATTGCTGCTTTGTCAGTCACCTCGCCGATAACCGGGTCGGGATCAAGTTTCCAATCACCGGTATGAAGCACCGTTCCCAATGGGGTACGTATGGCAATTGCGTTTGGTTCGGGGATGGAGTGGGTGATGGTAATTAAATCCATTTCAAACGGGCCTATCTTAAAGCTGCCGTTAAGGGGGATTTCAATAATTTCAACCCGTTCTAACAATCCGGCATCTGCAAGTTTACGTTTTAATATGGATATGGTGAAACCAGTTGCATATATAGGGCATTCAAACCGTTCCCACAGGTATGGCACCGCACCAAGATGGTCTTCATGCGCGTGGGTAAGCACAATACCCGCCAAATTATCCTTGTGGCTTTCAATGTATGCCGGGTCGGGCATTATTACATCAACACCGGGATGTGTTCCATCACCAAAGGTTATACCAAGATCAACCATTACCCATTGAATGTTTCCCGGCTTGCCAAAACCATAAAGGTTAAGGTTCATGCCAATTTCACCGGCACCACCCAGTGGCAAAAATACTAGTTCCTCCCCTGACATGCCCTACCCTTTAATTCTTGTTTTTGCGCCAGATGGCAAAAAGACCATTAACCGTAAGGTTGCTATCAACCAACTTAATCACATCAGTTCCCTCGCTGAATAAATGCGCAAGGCCGCCTGTAGCAACCACACTCATCTCAAGGGATAGCTCGTCTTTTATACGTTTAACAATGCCTTCAATTATGCTGATATAACCCCAGTATATACCAGATTGCATAGCGGGTACGGTTGCTTTACCGACTACGCGCTCAGGCCTAATCACCTTTACCTTTGGTAGTTTTGCAGTTGCGCTATGCAACGCATCAAGCGAGAGATTTATGCCCGGCGCAATGACGCCACCAGCATAATTGCCATTTTCATCTACCACGTCGAATGTGGTAGCGGTTCCAAAATCAATTACAATCAACGGTACGTTATATTTTTCCGCTGCCCCAACTGCATTAACCAAACGGTCGGCACCGACCTCTGATGGGTTATCGACCAACGCTTCAATGCCCAACAAAACACCATTTTCCCCAACCACTAACGGATCACCAGAAATATACATTTTGCAAAAACTAACCAGCTCAGCCAGCATATTCGGCACAACCGATGAAATTATGGCATCTGTTATGTCTTCTTTTTCGATGTTTCCATCACCGAGCGCACGGTCTAACCAATCGCTTAATTCATCGGACGTTATTTCGGCTATGGTTGCAAGACGCCACTGCGCATGGATTGATCCATCTTCATCAAAAACGGCAAATACTATATTGGTATTGCCAACATCAATTGCTAACAGCATGCTTTAATCCATCTCGTCATGGTCGTGTGATAAAAACACGTCGCCCGCAGTAATTAGGCGCGTATTTGCATCATCAAGGCCCAGCACCAGTGCGCCATTTTCATCCAACTCCTTGAATGTGCCGCTAATGGTTTCATTTGGCAATCTAACTATTATTTCTTTAGATAAGCCAGCAGCCCGCGCCAGCCATGTTTCGCGCACCGGGGCAAATCCATCTTTTTTCCAAACCGCAAGACCAGCATCAAAATTACGTACAATTGTACCCAAAATTGATGAAATTAATGTTGGCTGGTTGATAAGCCCTTCATCAATTAACGAGGTGGTTATTGTGTTCCCTTCGCCGTGTCCGGGATGGGCAGATATATTTATGCCAACACCAATTATCAACCATTTGAGCGATTTTGCATCACTGTCAATTTCGCTTTCCATTAATATGCCAGATATTTTTTTACCATTAACCAGAACATCATTTGGCCATTTGGTTTCAACCTTGGTCTCATTCGGTAAAATAGCGCTTATGCTTTTTGCAATCGCATTAGCCATAACAAAACCAAGCTGCATTGCGTTGGCGCCATTACCATCAGGGCGAAGCAATATTGAAAAGTAGGTGTTTCCTTCGGGTGATGACCACGCCCGCCCGCGCCTACCGCGCCCGGCACTTTGGCTGCTGGCCCACACCAAGGTTTTATCAGGCGCACCTAATTCAGCCTGACGCTTGGCCTCAAGGTTGGTGCTATCAACGTCCCCAAGTTTTACGAGGTGGTAATCTGAGGGAAGTTCTGGCGCGCTTGCGGCCATTATAATGCCTACCCTTAAAATCTAACCTGAAAAAAGAGCGCTGGCTGCGGCTTCGGCACCATGAATAATCGGGTTAGGAAAAGCAATAAACCCAAGAATGAACACCGTAGTTATAACCAAAACACCGACAACTGGTTTTGCTAATGGTGTGTCTAGGGTTTGTGATGTCGCCTTGTCGAAATACATTATTTTTACAATGCGGATGTAATAAAACGCACCAACAACACTGGACAGT
>JAOUJU010000129.1 GCA_029883045.1 Rhodospirillaceae bacterium | reverse complement strand
CCGGGATGGCTAAATGGGACTACCTATTGCAATAGTTGTTTTTTTGGTCCTGCTGTTTTTTGTTGAACGCGCAAAACCAAACCTTGTTACCCGCATAGAAGAAAACGTTTTGGCAACCATTTTAGCGACCATGACGCTGGTTTCGTTTGCCCAAGTTATAGCCAGATACGGATTTAATACTGGCTGGGGTGGTGCACTTGAATTTACCCGCATTCTTTTTGCCTGGATGATATTATTCGGCATGAGTTACGGCATAAAAACAGGGTCACACCTAGGGGTGGATGCTATAATTCATCTTCTTCCCAAAAAAGCATTTAAAGTGACTGCGTTGTTTGGCGCCATGTGTGGTATTCTTTATGGGGTAATTTTTCTTTATGGCGACTGGTTACAATTTTTTGGTGCCGATGCACGTGGTGGTGCGATTGATTACTGGAGCAAGTTTTTTAAAATAGGAATTGGCCTTGATGATTTGCGCTACCCTGAATGGGTTCAAGAAATGTTTGGTGCTCAGGAACGTGTTCAGCGCTGGATTGCATATATAATATTACCAGTAGGGCTGGCACTCTTCAGTTATCGTTGCACCCAGGCATTTTTCCAGATTTGGCGCGGTGATCGTGATTTGATGATTGCTGGGCACGAAGCTGAAGATCTGGTTGCCGAAAACATAAACACACTTCGCGATTAACGGATAATAAGGAAAAAAAATGGAGCCGTTAATTCTTTTTGCACTAGTAATGACGCTGCTTTTTCTGGGTGTGCCAATTTCGGTATCGCTTGGTCTTTCCAGCCTTCTTATAATTGCCTTTTTCTCTAGCGATTCCATTTCATCGGTGGCATTGCAATTATTTACCGCTTCGCAAAATTATACCTTGCTGGCCATTCCGTTTTTCATACTGGCATCATCTTTCATGTCAACTGGTGGGGTGGCCAAACGCATAATCCGTTTTGCCATTGCCACCGTAGGGCATTTTCGCGGTGGTCTAGCCATGGCCAGCGTGCTGGCTTGCATGTTGTTTGCCGCCCTTTCCGGATCATCCCCCGCTACAGTCGTGGCCATCGGCACCATTGCAATTGCTGGAATGCGCCAAGTTGGTTACAGCAAAGAATTTGCTGCTGGCGTAATTGCCAATGCTGGAACGCTGGGTATTTTAATCCCGCCATCAATCGTTATGGTGGTTTATGCAGCCGCAACTGATGTATCGGTTGGGCGGATGTTTTTGGCTGGTGTGATTCCCGGAATTGTTGCGGGGTTAATGCTTATGACCGCTATTTACGTAATAGCACGCATTAAAAACTTACCCGCGGGCGAGTGGAAAGGTCTTTCTGAGCTTGTGGCTGGCGGCAAGGATGCGGGTTGGGGTCTGTTTCTAATTATCATCATCATCGGCGGTATTTACGGCGGTGTATTCACCCCGACCGAGGCTGCAGCCGTTGCATCAATATATGCCGCCATGATTGCCCTGTTTGTTTATCGTGACATGGGCCCCCTTAAGGGGATTTTATGGATTGCTGAAAATGCCAGCAAAAAAACCCAAGTTGGTTTTATGGCGTCGGTATATGCGGTTTCATTTTATTTTGTCTGGATGATACTTTCTTTCTTTGTAATGAGCGATACTTCATTTACCGACCGCGCATTGTTTGGGCTTGCCCCTGTGGGAATAATACTATTTGGCTACCCGTTTAAAAAAGGCCTGACAAACCCACTTGCATTTATTTACGGTCTGCCGGTATGGGGGCGAAACCTATCATTAATTACTGCGCGCTTCTTCCCCGCCATGGTTCACGAAGATACTCGCAAGGTTTTGGTCGATTCATCGAAAACAATAATTATGCTTATGTTCATTGTGGTAAACGCCCTGCTGTTTGCCCATGTGCTGACATCGGAACGGATTCCGCAAATCATAACCGACTGGATGATTGGGGTTGGCTTTAACTGGTTTACTTTCCTTATTGCAGTAAACCTTTTGCTATTATTGGGCGGACAATTCATGGAACCCAGCGGCCTATTATTGATTGTCGCACCTGTGGTGTTTCCTATTGCCATGGAACTGGGAATTGATCCGATTCATCTGGGAATAATAATGGTGGTCAACATGGAAATTGGGATGATCACCCCACCAATTGGACTTAACCTGTTTGTAACATCTGGTATTACAGGCATGAGCCTTGTTCAGGTGGTGCGTGCTGCAGCCCCATTTGTGGCAGTGTTGTTTGTGTTCTTGATTATAGTTACCTACGTTCCGGCACTATCTACATGGTTGCCATATTCACTTATGGGGCCGGAAACTGTTTCTAGGTAAAAAAAATTTTAAAGAATTATTGGCTTGTGGGTTTTGTTCCGGGAACCCATGACTTTACCTTAACTGGTGCGCCATCTTGGGTTACCATAACCTTCTCACCAATGGCTTGGCCCGTGGGGTTACCCTTGGTGGCCGTATCTTTAAATGCCGAAACCATTGCTTCAAGTGTAATTTCAACGCGCTTACCCTTTCTTAGGGCGATGGAAAACGCATTATTATTGCACGTTATTTTATTCAACCGATTTGCATCAAGGTGGCCATAGCGTCGCCAGATACTGTTAAGAAACATCTCAACGTCTGCGGGCAAGAAAAGCTCAACCTCAACATCTGGCCTGCCACGAGTAAACGCCTGATATATTGTTGGTTCAATTGGTCCCAGTTCATCGGCAACAAATATCGCTGGCATCAATTTTTTACCTTCGTAGGCTACCGCAAAATGAGCTTGGGCTAGGTAAAGCAAGCGATGCAATTTTTGTGGTTGAAGATATTCATTTTCGTTTAATGCCTGGTCAGAAAACCAAAACGCTACATCAAAAGTTGAATTTACAGAAAAAGGCATTTTATGTCCCTGATATATACTTTAATGGTTTGCTTAGCTTATTGTACCATCCCTATTAAGGTAAAATATTAACGCCAGACATAAAAAAAGGCCACCCAAAGTAGCCGATACGCTGTAAAAACACCAACAAAGGTAACCTATTTAATTAACTAATAAAAACCTCACGCGATACTATTTACCAATTCTCTGGTCATATCATCAGCCGCGCCAAGCGCCTTAAGGCTTGCACTGTATGCATTTTGCGCAAGTATCATATTAACGAATTCTGACCCAATGTCCGTATTAGAAAATTCAAGCGAACCGCCTTGCACGGTTCCTGCGCCCCCGCTGCCAGCATCTTTCAGTGACGGGTTACCAGAAGAATCGGTTGCCCTAAATACATTACCGCTTAATGCCTCTAGCCCATTGGGGTTGGTAAATGTCGCAACTTGAATTTTACCGATTGTGCGTTTTTGCCCGTTATCAAATGATGCATTAACATTTCCATCGCTAGATATGTTAACCCCGCTAAATGAGCCGTAGGCTGCACCATCAGACCCGACTGAATTAATAACAAAGTCACCAGCGAAGGATGTTACCCCAGAAAGATCAAGATTTATTTTTACATCTTCTGGTTGACGCAAATTGAAGGGAAGATAAATTCCAGGCGGGTTTTGCGTGTCAATCACCCCATCGCTATCGGTGTCGTAGCCATCGATTGAACCATTGGCAGCAAAAAAGACATCAACTGAATATGTGGGTCCACTAGCGCTGCCCTCTAGCGCGCCAGCAACAATATTCCCGCTATTGTTATCTGTTACATTACCAACTGAAATGGTAAATACAGACGAGCTTTTCTTTTCAAATTGAACAGGAACGTTAAGCTGGCCACCTTGCGAATCAAATGCGCGCACATCAACGTTGAATTTATCGCCTACGTTTGATCCTGCAGGAAGATTAGCGCTGATAGCCGCACCGGTTGTTGCTTCGGCTGAACCGGAATATGAATTTATATTTACCGTTTCAAGGTTCCCGCTTTGTGGGTTTGTCGCCTGAAGGTAATATCCAGAAGAATTAATTAAATTTCCGCTGCTATCAGGCTTAAACGACCCATCACGGGTATAAAGAGATTCACCGCCATTAGCCGAAGCCTTCACCACAAAAAAACCATTGCCCGAAATTGCTATATCAGTACTGCTGGTAGATACGCCAAGCACACCTTGAACATCAATCAGTTGGGTGCTGACTGGCTGCACTCCGCCGGCTGAATATGAATTGATTGATGTTTGGCTGGTTACAAGAGTTTGCGAATTAACTGCAGTTGGCTTGTATCCGGTTGTTCTGGAGTTGACAATATTATCTGCCGCCGAGCCAACCCTTTGGGCGTTTAGATTAAGTCCAGAAATTACCGAGCCTAACATCCCAGCTAACATTACATCCGTCCCATTAAATCATATAAAAAAATGCGTTTTTATCAGACCTAAACGCCCACTGATTTATTGGGTATTATAATAATTCAGGGGGGTGCATACGGCATGTGACCAAAATCACACTTATTGGGCTAAAACGGCAAAAATCCCTCAAAGAGACAGGGAAAATGAGGTTCCACGCGGGCTAGTGGCTCCGCTTATTACCTTTGCCGTTCCTTCATACGCCGATATGGCCTTGCTCAGAATATTGCGAAATGATGCCGTACCGTACTGTGGGGTCTTGCTTTTTTCGCTATCAACCTGATCTTGGTTCAAAAGGTGGGCAAAAGATGAGCTGGGCGATTCAAAAAGAGATGAGGTGTTTTTTATGGGTTGGCTTCTTTTCCGCTTACGAAAACCCTGATCGGTAAAGTCCTGAAATACAAAACTCTCTTCTGCCTGTACCCCGGCTTTGGCGCTTATTTCATCGATTGGAGATCGGGCAACAGACGCAACATTACGCCCCCCAGATGCCGCATGGCCGGATGGAACGTTTTGATTCAACGAAGTGAAGGATCTGGCTATTTGCGCCATTTAAATCCGCTCTCTCTGTTCTACAAGCCCATACATATTATTAACGTCCAGTTTCCCCCGCCCAAAGATCATCCCACTGATTGGACAAACACAAAGTTTGGGCGAACACAAACGCCCGGCACCATCAAAGGAGCCGTTTTATGGTTAATATACTATGAATAGCAGAAAGTGGAGTAAATAAGCAAATATAGAATGGGTTTAAAAAATCAAATTTTTTATATAATATCAATATGTTATAAATAAGATATTCATTTATATGCAGTCAAGAAATACCAGCCTGTGCAATATGGCGGTATTATTTGTATAGAATCCGCCAATTTAAGGTAGGACAGAAAACTGGGCCTTAATTCCGAGATACCCGGTTAAGGAACTCCATTACCACCTCACCGGCACCAAATTCATACAGGTTGTTATGCCCAGCACCGACAATCCATGCGGATTCCTTTGGTTCCAACGCTGCCGCAAAAAGCTTTTGCCCCAATTTCATGGGAACCACGGCATCATTTTCACCGTGTATTATCAATAAAGGTGCGCGGATAGCGCTTATACGCGAGGTTAATTCAAACCTATCTTTAAGCAACAGGCCAACTGGAAAAATTCTATAGTGCACACGGCCAACATCAACTGCAGAAGAAAAAGGTGCCTCTAAAACCATGGCCCTTACCTGC
>JAOUJU010000003.1 GCA_029883045.1 Rhodospirillaceae bacterium | reverse complement strand
GTTCATCAAAACCCATCGGGCAATGCACTTGAAATTGCACTTTCGTATGCTTCTGCCATTGGCGGCGGGCGTTCGGGCGTTATTGAAACAACGTTCAAGGAAGAATGCGAAACAGATTTGTTTGGCGAACAAGTTGTGTTGTGTGGCGGCCTAACCGAACTTATCCGGAACGGCTATGAAACCCTGACCGAAGCAGGATACGCGCCGGAAATGGCATATTTTGAATGCCTGCACGAAGTTAAATTGATTGTCGATTTAATGTACGAAGGCGGCATGGCCAATATGCGTTATTCAATTTCCAACACTGCTGAATATGGCGATTATGTAACTGGCCCACGTATTATTACATCTGACACCAAGAAAGAAATGAAACGCGTGTTAGATGATATTCAATCAGGGCGCTTTACCCGCGATTGGATGCTTGAATGCAAAGCCGGACAGCCAAGCTTCAAAGCAACCCGCAGACGCAATGCCGAACACGGCATTGAAGAAGTCGGCACAAAGTTGCGCGCGATGATGCCGTGGATTGCTAAGAACCAGTTGGTTGATAAAGACAAGAACTAAGCTCTTTTGAAACCTTAGCTAAATTAAAGGCGGGGCCGTTTATATGGCTCCGCCTTTTTTATTTTCCGATAGTTGCCTTGAAGGTATCAAACGATCCAACCCAGAACCATGCCATCTTGCCATCGGGGGCTTCAATGCCGACTGTGCGATGTTTCATTCCAACCCGGAACGAATATATGGGCAGGGTTTTATGTATTTGTTTAAAACGAAGTCCCGGGGTGTTGTGACTTTCGCGCCAAAGTTTATAATTTTTTTCAGCTAATTTTTTTACGTCTTCAGGTAGGTCTTCAAACGATGCCCAGTATGAACCTTCGCGCAGGACGTTATCCATATTAAGCGAGACAAATTTATTGGCCAGCTTGCCTGATATTTTGTTGTATTCTTTTAGTGCTGCCTCGCCTGCTTGTTCCATCCAAATTTGCGCTTCAGCGCTGGATATTATGTTATCCCATTCGGTTTTGTCTTCGATGCGCTCTATGATTTCCCACGCAATACGTTCGCGCTCGTTTTCCGGCAACGTTTTTAGTGCCTTAAACGCCCTGTCTAGAACCTCTCCCATGGCAAATCCTTTATCCTTAAAAGCGCTTGAAACCCTTGCCCAGAATGTACGCCAAATGGTGGGGGCGGTGCAAATAACTCAAAAAACCGTTATAAACGCCAATAATTATTGACAAAGCATGGCTATGGCTGGCTTTATAGTGGTGCAAATGAGACCGAAAGCGGTTTTATGCTTGAAAAAGGGTAATTTATGCCAAGAAAAAGGCCCACAGCAAAAGCAATTGCCGCCACCCGGACGGGTGAGCAGGGCGCTGCTGCGTGGTTATTGCTTGGGACCCTTTCGATTTTGCTTCTATCAGCCGGGGAACTGCTGCTTAGGAACCTCTGACGCCTACGGCCAAACTTTTCAAAAGGCTGATGACGTTCAGGGGAAAAGGAAAAACAAACCTTTCATGCAATAGACAATAATAAATTGTATGTTCCAAACAAGCAGTTTCAAGGACTTAAATAAAATGAGCAATACAGATAAAAACCGAATTGTAATTTTCGATACAACCTTGCGTGATGGTGAGCAATCACCCGGCGCATCTATGAACTTGGATGAAAAGTTGCGTATCGCATTGGTGCTCGAAGAAATGGGCGTCGATGTAATCGAGGCCGGGTTCCCCATAGCATCAGACGGTGATTTTGAAGCGGTAAATGAAATTGCCAAGGTTGTAAAAGATTCAACCGTCTGTGGGCTGGCGCGCGCAACGCGGGGCGACATTGAACGTTGTGCCGATGCCATAAAACCGGCTGATCGTTCACGCATTCATACCTTTATTTCAACTAGCCCACTGCACATGAAATACAAATTGCAGATGGAGCCGGAACGTGTTTTGGAAAAAGTAACCGAAAGCGTAACGCTGGCACGTAACTTTACCGACGATGTTGAATGGTCAGCCGAAGATGGATCACGAACCGAGCGCGATTTTCTGTGCCGTTGTGTTGAGGCCGCGATTAAAGCCGGTGCCACCACCATTAACATTCCAGACACCGTTGGTTATGCAATTCCAGTAGAATTTGCCGACCTGATAAGCCACGTTATGAACAATGTTCCCAATATGGACAAAGCGATTATTTCGGTTCATTGCCATAACGATCTTGGGTTGGCGGTTGCCAATTCGTTGGCTGCAGTCAGCGTGGGCGCTAGGCAGATTGAATGCACCATAAACGGTTTGGGCGAACGTGCCGGAAACGCTGCGATGGAAGAAGTCGTCATGGCGCTTAAAACCAGAAACGATTTAATGCCGTATACTAATGGCATTAAAACCGAAAACATAACCAAGGCATCGCGCCTGGTTTCAACCATTACCGGATTTAGCGTTCAACCCAACAAGGCGATTGTCGGGAAAAATGCTTTTGCCCATGAAAGCGGTATTCATCAAGATGGAATGCTTAAGCATGCTGGCACCTATGAAATTATGACCCCTGAATCTGTCGGCCTGAACAAATCTAAATTGGTTTTGGGCAAGCATTCCGGACGCCATGCCTTCAAAGATAAATTGGCCGATTTGGGTTACGATATAGGTGATAATGCGGTTGAAGATGCGTTTAAGCGCTTTAAGGACTTGGCCGACAAGAAAAAAGAAGTGTTTGACGAAGATATCATGGCCTTGGTTGACGATGAAATCCTTAGGGCTAATGACCGTATTTCGATGATTTCCTTGGAAATATTGTGCGGAACGGCCCATAATCCACCCGAAGCCAGCCTTGAGATGAATGTGGATGGAGATATAAAATCCTGCAAATCCACAGGCGACGGCCCGGTTGATGCGGCCTTTAACGCGGTAAAAAATCTGTTCCCCCATGAGGCTAGGCTTCAGCTTTATCAGGTTCATGCGGTAACTGGCGGAACCGATGCCCAGGCCGAAGTGACTGTTAGGCTGGAAGAAAACGGCAGAACCGTAAACGGTCAGGCAGCTGATACCGATACTATGGTTGCCAGCGTCAAGGCATACATCAATGCCCTCAATAAATTGCTGGTTAAGCGTGAAAAGTCTGCACCTTCTGCGCTTTCGGCCTAGCAATTGCCGCGCTTGTAATTGTCTGGCTTGGCCCTGTATAAAGGATGTGTCGGATTCGCGTAATCTGGCACATCCTATAAACTGGGTGGTAAATTTAGGGCTTTATCTGAATTTTTTGGCCTTAACGGAAAAAATATAACTGGTGGATATTAAGTAATGTTTTCGTCACTTTTCGGTTTTCTTTCTGCAGACATGGCCATTGATTTAGGCACAGCTAACACCCTTGTTTATGTCAGGGGCAAGGGGGTAGTGCTAAACGAACCATCGGTGGTTGCAATCACTGAATACAAAGGTAAAAAGCAGGTGCTGGCGGTTGGTAACGAAGCCAAGCAAATGCTAGGTCGAACGCCGGGAGACATTCAAGCAATTAGACCGTTGCGTGACGGTGTTATTGCTGACTTCGAAGTTGCCGAAGAAATGATAAAATATTTTATTCGCAAAGTTCACAATCGTCGCAGCTTTGCTAGCCCGATGGTTGTTGTTTGTGTTCCATCTGGCTCTACTGCGGTTGAACGCCGCGCTATTCAGGAATCAGCTGAAAGCGCTGGCGCACGCAAAGTTTATCTTATCGAGGAACCCATGGCAGCAGCCATTGGTGCGGGCCTTCCGGTAACGGAGCCAACCGGTTCCATGGTAGTTGATATTGGTGGCGGCACCACTGAAGTTGCTGTTCTTTCGTTGGGCGGCATTGTTTATGCGCGCTCGGTTCGTGTTGGTGGCGATAAAATGGATGAAGCTATCATTGCTTATATCCGTCGCAATCACAATCTGCTGGTGGGTGAGGCATCTGCCGCGCGCATCAAAGAAACCATAGGCTCCGCTTGCCCGCCAGAAGAAGGCGATGGCCGCACTATGGAAATAAAGGGTCGCGATCTTATGAATGGCGTTCCTAAGGAATTGATTATTTCAGAACGCCAAATTGCTGAAAGTCTGGCCGAACCTGTTGGCGCCATTATTGAAGCGGTAAAAGTTGCGCTGGAACATACCGCGCCTGAATTGGCGGCTGATATTGTCGATAAAGGTATCGTGCTAACCGGCGGTGGGGCATTGTTGGGTAATATTGATTATGTGCTCAGGCATGCCACTGGTCTGCCTGTTTCCATAGGCGATGACCCGCTTTCCTGCGTTGTTTTGGGTACCGGACGTGCTTTGGAAGAAATGAAAAAGCTCAGAAACGTACTTACTACAATGTATTGAGCCGGGCCAACCGCCAATTTGCATCGTAACTGTCCGCAATCATTGCATTTTTTCTTGGTTAATCTATATTAACCCATAGACGGCATAGTATGTGCCGAAATACCCGCATGCGACCCCAAAGGTAGTACTGGGAATTTTCCCATTTGGGCGGGAGAAACATATGACAGACCGAATTAGATCCATACACTCAGGCATAACCCAATCTGGGCATGATGTTGGCGACCGCATTATGCATGTGGTGCTTATTGCTGCGTCTTTTGCCCTGCTGATCCTTGGCAAAGCCGATCCGGAACTTATGGAAGGCATGCGTAGCAATATTACCGATGTCGCTACCCCTATCCTTGAAACACTGGCGCGTCCAATTTCCAGCACTGAAAAAGTTATTTCAGAAATAGGGGCTATTTCAGAAATAAGGGCTGTAAATGAAAACTTACGTAGTGAAAATGATAGATTATTACAATGGCAGTCTGCCGCGCGAAAACTTGAAATAGAAAACAGACAATTAAAAGGCTTGTTAAATTTTGCCCCCGGGGCAGAACCGGGATTTATAACCGCGACTGTTATTGCCGATACCGGTGGTGCGTTCGTGCGTAGTATTTTAGCCAGTGCCGGCGCACGCAATGGCGTAAAAAAAGGAAATGCAGTTGTTACTGGCGATGGGTTGGTCGGTCGAGTTCAGGGCGTAGGCAGCAGGTCGTCTCGTATTTTGTTAATAACCGACCTTAACTCAAGAATCCCGGTAGTAATTGAATCCACCAGAACGCGGGCAATAATGGCGGGCGATAATTCAGACCGACCAAAACTTATTCATTTGCCGCCCGGTGCCACCGTTTCCCCCGGTGACAGGGTTGTTACATCTGGCCATGGCGGTGCATTTCCACCGGGAATTCAGATAGGCATTGTAACAGCGGTTGATGATAAAGGAATATTTGTGCAGCCTTTCGTGCAGCGCGAAAGAATTGAATTTGTGCGAATGGTTGATTATGGCCTGAAGGGTATATTAGACGCAGATTCTGCAGCAGAAGGTGCAGGAGTAAACAGAAAATGAAGTCCGGAATTTTACAACCTATTGATTTAATGGCGCGCGGATTAACGCCGTTTGTCATTACCGCATTATTGATAGTGATTAATGCGATACCCACCAGAATTCCCGAATTTGCATACATTGCACCAGTGTTACCGTTTATGGCGATATATCATTGGTCAATCTATCGCCCTGATTTATTGCCGGCATGGGCGGTTTTTCTGGCTGGCCTTTTGCAAGATGCTCTGGTGGGAACGCCTTTTGGTGTTTCATCGTTAGTATTTCTTGCCGTTCATTTGGTTGTTTTAAGTCAACATGTATTTTTTACCGGAAAATCATTTGCCGTTGTATGGATTGGGTTTTCCATGGTTTCAGGCGCAGCCTTCATAATGACATGGCTGCTGGTTTCGGTTTATTTTGGTCAGTCAACTGGACTGATGGGGATGTTCTTTCAGTATCTAGTAACGCTGGGAACATTTCCGGTTTTGACCTGGCTATTAATGCTATGGCAACAAAAGATATTGCCGCAGGAATAAAATGCATAGGGATTCAGAAAGGCATAAACTTTTTTCCCGTCGCGCAGCAATGCTGGGTGGCGGCAAGTCGTTGTTGCTTTCGACGCTGGTTGGAAGGATGTATTATCTGCAAGTGGTGGAATCAAGCCGCTACAAGACCTTGGCAGAAGAAAACCGAATAAACTTTAGGCTGCTAGCCCCGCCCCGCGGACGGATAGTCGATCGTTTTGGCCGGGCCATGGCCGATAACCAACAAAATTATCGTGCAGTGGTTATCCCCGAACAATCAGGTGATCTAGCGGTTACACTTGGCCTGCTATCAAAGATTATCCCTTTGTCCGACAAAGATTGGCGCAGAATTTTACGCGAGGCCAAGCGCAAGCGTGCCTTTGTTCCCATAACGGTGCGCGAAAACCTAAACTGGGGAGATGTGGCCCGAATTGAGGTAAATGCACCAGATCTTCCCGGTGTATTAATTGATGTGGGGCAAAGTCGAAATTATATTTACAGTACAGAAATCGCCCATGTAATGGGGTACGTTGCGGCCGTTTCAGAAGATGAAGTTTCTGATGATCCATTGCTAGAGCTTCCGGGATTTCGTATTGGCAAAGCAGGGATAGAAAAAGTATATGACATGCAGTTGCGTGGGCAGGGCGGCAGTTCACAGGTTGAGGTAAATGCCCTTGGTCGTGTAATTCGTGAGCTTGCCCGCCAAGAAGGCCAAGTCGGAAATGAAGTTCGCCTTACAATAAATTTGGATTTACAGCGTTTCATCGCCAAGCTGCTTGGCGATGAAAGTGCTTCTGCCGTTGTTGTTGATGTTCATTCCGGTGATGTGCTGGCAATGGTTTCAAGCCCCTCGTTTGATCCTAACATGTTTAACAAAGGCCTTGATCAGGCCCAATGGGATTCATTGGTTCATAATGAAAAATCTCCGCTTACCAATAAAACTATATCCGGTCAGTATGCGCCTGGATCTACTTTTAAGATGGCAGTTGGTTTGGCTGCCCTTGAAAAAGGGGCCATTACGCCGGAAACAAAGGTTCATTGTTCGGGCTCGGTAAAAATGGGCAACGCAAAATTTCATTGCTGGAAGCGCGGTGGGCACGGTTCGGTAAACATGGAAGAAGCCATTGAACAGTCGTGCGACATTTATTTTTATGAAGCCGCAAGGCGCACCGGAATTGATAGAATTTCAGCCATGGCAGAGAGATTGGGAATGGGGAAATCCCTTGACCTTGGCCTGCCGGGTGAGCGACGCGGCCTTATGCCGACCAGAAAATGGAAAATGAAAACATATAACGAGCCATGGCAAATGGGCGAAACAATGATATCTGGCATTGGTCAGGGATATATTCTTGTGACGCCATTGCAGCTTGCAATTATGACAGCACGAATTGCTAATGGTGGTTTCAGTGTTTCACCGCGATTGGTCACCGAAGATGATGCTAATGAAAAGCCAGTTATGGAATCAATAGGTCTTATACCAGAACACCTTCAGCTTGTTACAAACGGCATGAACAACGTTGTGAATGGAGTAAAAGGAACCGCTAGAAAAGCACGCATCCATGAAACCGGAATGGAGATGGCAGGTAAAACGGGCACCGTTCAGGTGCGTCGCATAACAAAATCCGAACGCGAAAGCGGGGTGATCAATAACAATGACCTTCCATGGAAAGAGCGTGACCATGCGCTGTTTGTGGGGTTTGGACCGGTTGAAAATCCCAGATTTGCTGTTTCAGTTGTGGTTGAACACGGCGGAAGCGGTTCTGGTGCGGCTGCACCGTTGGCACGCGACATTTTGCTAGAAGCGCAAAAGCTTGCATTAAGCACACCGGCACCATCAGAGCGAGAGGCAGAAACAAAAATGAAGGAAGCAGATGTTACATAATAATTCCTTCGTACAATCGCAAATGACGCTTAGGGAAAAACTGGCTCATATGCACTGGTTTTTTATTATTTTGCTTTGTCTTACTGCCTCGGTCGGATTTGCAATGCTTTATTCTGCTGCCGGGGGAAACCTTGATCCTTGGGCATCGCGTCAAATTATGCGTTTTGCGCTGGGCCTTGGTGGGATGGCGATTATTGCCGTTACCGATATAAGGTTATGGCTCCGCTATGCCTACTTTGTATATTTTATTGTTTTGGCACTGCTTATAGCAGTGGAAATATCAGGGTTTGTCGGTATGGGGGCGCAACGTTGGATAAGCCTTGGGGTGTTCAATGTGCAACCGTCTGAATTGATGAAAATTTCCGTTGTGCTTGCCTTGGCTAGGTATTTTCACGGCGTAAGCATAGAAGAAATTGAACGCCCATCGTTGCTGGTTCCGCCACTGTTGATTGTTGCAGTTCCGGCTTTTTTAATTTTACGTCAGCCAGACCTTGGAACTACGATGATGATTGTAATGGCCAGCGTAGGAATATTTTTTGCTGCTGGTGTAAAAATGTGGAAGTTTGCGCTTGTGGGTGCAATAGGTATCGCCAGTGCGCCAGTCGCATGGTTTTATGTATTGCGCGATTATCAACGGGCACGAATTATGACTTTTATTAATCCAGAAAGTGATACGCTGGGCTCCGGATACCATATCATCCAATCAAAAATTGCGTTGGGTTCCGGTGGGGTTTTTGGCAAGGGATTCTTGATGGGAACCCAAGGCCACCTTAACTTTTTACCTGAAAAACAAACTGATTTTATTTTTACCATGTTGGCTGAAGAATTCGGCCTTGTTGGCGGTTTGACCCTTTTGGGTCTTTATATTGTTATTTTGTTTTACGGTTTTTCCATCTCTCTTTCTAGTCGCAACCATTTTGGGCGTTTGTTAGGGATGGGCGTTACAATAACTTTTTTCCTTTATATCTTTATCAATATTGCGATGGTTATGGGCTTGGTTCCGGTGGTTGGCGTGCCCTTACCGCTGGTTTCATATGGTGGAACCGCTATGCTTACAATTCTGTTTGGGTTTGGGTTATTGATGTGTGTTCATATCAATCGCGATTTGACAATTGGTAGACGCGATAGCGGGGACGATTATTAATTGTCCAATCCAAGACTTAAAACTGGCATATGGGTTTCAGCGCAACTTCGCATCTGCGATAGCAAGATGATTCCAGCGGCAATAATAAAACGGGGTGACGGTGATGCTGGCGGGGTTCTGATAAAGATAAACCGAATTAACAAGGGATGCGAGGTTGTGGCACGCGTTCTTGATGGGGACGGGGAAAGGGTTTGGATGGTTGTGGCTGGCGGTGGGGCAGAAAACAAACAACAGCAAATTGAAGCAGAGCAAAATTCAGATGATTATATTTCGCGTGAATTAAACATTGATCCAGATTTATGGGTAATCGAAATTGAAGATCCAAAAGGAGTATATGCACCTGATGTCTAATATTTTGTCCGATATTATCATAGCGATAAAAGATTCCGTTGATGACGCTGAAGCAAAAATCATTTCTTCTGCAATTTATGCAGGCAATCCATCTGCCTTGATTAGCTTTAATTCTAAATCGCAAAGAATATTTTTGGTTAGGTTTGACCCAGAAATAGATACTCCACAATCAATTCTTGAGGCCGCAAGATCCGTGCGCCCCGACGCCGTGATGGCGGGCGGGTAATGATATTTATCTGGCGTTTGTTTATATTTGCCTGAATTAAGCCATTTTTTAAGGTAAAACGTGGGTTTGAACGTCTGGCCGATGGTCAAATTTCTAGTGCTTGGTTGCCTAATAATCATTAGTATGCTAACTAATAGTATACTAACTAAACTGGATTAGGCGCACAGAAATACCATGTCTGACAAAAACAAAAAAAACGACCCTGAATGTGAGCACCTGTGGGAACCGGGAATGGACCGGGAATTCATAGCCGCAGAAGTTCGCAGAACAAGAAATAATTCAATAGGGTATCTTTTGTCTATTGCGCAAAAGCTAACCATGGCAATGCTCGCGGACCGCCTGTCCCCATTGGGGGTAACGCCTGCGCAATGGCAGGTTCTTGTGGTGCTGTGGGAAGAAGACGGAATAGTTCAGCGCGACATAGCCGAACGCATGGTGATTGAACAGGCAACCCTTACCCGTACACTAGATAGGATGGAACGCGATGGATTTGTTGAACGCCGTCCCGATGAACAAGACCGTCGACGGACAAGGGTTTTTGTTACCGAAAGAGGTTTTGGCCTTATCAACACCTTGGTGCCCGAAGCGCTGAAGGTTCTAGGTGCGATAACAGATGGGTTCAACGATGAAGAAATAAATATTTTTCGTTCATTTTTACGCAGGTTGATAGGTAACATTAACCCATCACATATTCTCGCCCTAGCAGAACAAAATAACAATGACGCTACGCAAAATTTTGCTGTGCAGCTCAATGAGGGAGCAGCAGAATGAACCCCAAAGATTTTGCAAGTAACGAACGCGTAAATGAAATTAAATCGCATTGGATGCAATTAAAACCGGCGCACAAGGCGGCCATAAGCATTGCGGCGCTAACCTTAATCTGGATGCTTTCAGGCATTTTTTCATTTGATTTAGGTGGCGATGTGACCCCGACCGTCACGCACCAAACACCACGGGTTCAGGTTTATGCCAGCAAGGCCATACAGCACACACGTACAGTTGCAGTTTACGGTCAGGTAAAAGCCGATCGTGCGGTTAGTCTGTTGTCAAAATTCGATGCAACAGTTGCAGATGTGCAAGTTCCAAAAGGAAGCATGGTCAAAGAAGGCGACGTTATAATTCGCTTTCAATCAGAAGGCAGGGCAGAACGTTTGGCCGAAGCAGAGGCAAGGTTGTTACAAGCAGAAATTTCGTTTGATGCCGCAAGTAAACTAGGAAAAGAAGGATTTCGTTCAAAAATCAATACCGCCGGCGCCAAGGCAGATCTTGAAGCTGCAATGGCCGCAGTTGCAACCGCAAAAAGCAATTTTGATAATGCTACAATTCGCGCTCCGTTTTCAGGAATCGTTGATTCCATTCCAGTTGAAGTTGGCGATGTTGTGACAAAAGGAAGAGTGGCAGCAAGAATAATAGATATCACACGGCTTAAAGTTACAGCCGAAGTAGCGGAGCGTGATGCCGGCAATATCGCAGTCGGCGGCACATCCAACGTAAACCTTATGGATAAACGAACCTTAGACGGCGTAGTAACTTACGTTTCGCGTGCATCGAGCGAATCAACACGCACCTATACGGTTGAGGTAAGCGTTGACGTTCCCGACATGTCGGTTGCCGAGGGATTAACCGCAGAGCTAGTTTTACCGATGGAAACGGTTAGCGCCCATATAGTTAGTCCGGCCATTCTGACCTTAAATGATGATGGGCAACTGGGCGTAAAAACAGTCTCAGACGATAATTTAGTCATGTTTTATCCGGTTAAAATGGTTTCCGATACCCGCAACGGAATATGGATATCTGGTATTGGAGAGGTGGCAAACTTTATTGTCGTCGGTCAGGAATTTGTTCAGGTGGGGCAAAAGGTTGAGGCTATTCCTATGCTTTCCCCTGCTGAAATGACCAACGGTAAAGTTGAGGGCATGTAAATGAAGGGCGTAATTGACCTTGCTTTTTCGCACGCCCGAACAGTCATCAGTACTTTGGTGTTATTGTTAATTGCCGGTACGGTTTCTTATGTCGAAATAGCAAAAGAAGCTGAACCCGATGTAAATATCCCGCTTGTTATTGTACGGGTAATACACGAAGGCATTTCCCCAGAAGATTCCGAACGTCTTATTATACGCCCGCTAGAACAAGAATTGAGTTCAGTTGAAGGCATGAAAGAAATGCGGGCCAAGGGTTTTGAAGGCGGGGCAAGTGTTATTTTGGAATTTGATGCTGGCTTTGATGTGGATAAGGCGCTTCGTGATGTGCGCGAACAGGTCGATTTGGCAAAATCGAAACTTCCCGACGATAGCGATGACCCGGTAATAGAAGAAATTAACATTTCAGCCTTTCCCATCGTTACCATAACACTTTCCGGTGATGTGCCGGAACGGGCACTTTTGCACATAGGGCGCGAAATGCGTGATGCAATCGAAGGGATTTCATCGGTTCTGGCAGCCGACCTTACGGGCGTGCGTGAAGAAATGGTCGAGATACTAATAGATCCGGTAAAAATGGAAAGTTATTCCATAGATCCGGGCCAAGCCACCGCCGTAATGAAAAATTCAAATAAATTGGTAGCCGCTGGTGCCCAAGATACCGGGCGGGGCAGGTTTGTGCTGAAGGTTCCCGGCCTGTTTGATACCATTGATGAGATCATGTCCATACCCGTAAGCGTTAATGGGGATTCAGTTGTAAAACTTGCAGATATTGCCGAGGTCAGGCGCAGTTTTAAAGACCCTAAAACTTTTGCCCGTGTCGGTGGTAACCGGGCAGTTACGTTAGATGTCTCAAAACGTGCGGGTGAAAATTTAATACAAACCGTAGAAAATGTGCGCGCAGTAGCAGAAGAAGAACGTGCCAATTGGTCACCGGTTTTGCAAAATGCCGTTACGGTATCTTTTATCAATGATAAATCCACAATTATAAAAGAACGCCTCAGCAGTTTGGAAAACAGCGTAATAAGTGCCGTTATTTTGGTAATGATAGTAGTAGTGGCGGCCCTAGGACTGCGTTCGGCAACATTGGTGGGCATTGCCATTCCAGGTTCGTTTCTAACCGGGGTTATGGCTCTTTATGCCATGGGGTTGACCATGAATATGGTCGTGCTTTTTGGTCTGGTTCTGGCCGTTGGTATGTTAGTTGATGGGGCCATCGTGGTAACCGAATATGCTGATCGTAAAATGACCGAGGGCGAGCCGCGCCACCGCGCCTATTCACAGGCTGCCAAACTTATGGCGGCCCCGATTGTAGCATCCACCCTAACGACCCTCGCAGCTTTTTTACCTCTTTTATTTTGGCCGGGAATTGTTGGCGAATTCATGGTTTATTTGCCCATAACGCTTATCGCGACCCTTAGTGCATCGTTGTTAATGGCATTGGTTTTTGTGCCAACCCTAGGCGCACATATGGGCAGAGCGGGGACAGCAGACCCCGGAGCAATGCGCGCACTGGCGGGCGACGAAGCAGACTTTTCCCATGTGGGTAAATACACCGGACAATACCTAAAAATATTAGAGTGGGCGTTAGATCGGCCGGGTAAAATATTGCTGATGGCGCTTGTCATGCTGGTTGGTGTGCAAATTGTTTATGGCGCTTTCGGTAAGGGGGTTGAGTTCTTTCCAGAAACAGAGCCCGAACTGGCAAAGCTTGATATTCGCGCGCGCGGCAACCTTTCGATGTGGGAAAGAGATGCATTACTAAGAAGCGTTGAAACTGAGGTATTGAAGGTTGAGGGTATTGATACGGTCTATGCCATCACTAGATCTAAACCTGCAGGCGAGGCGGCCGAAGATGTTATTGGAAATATATTTTTAGAATTTGCAGATTGGGACAAGCGGCGCCCAGCAGAGCAAATTTTAGCTGAGATCAAAAACAAAACATCGATAATTGCTGGAATAATAATAGCCAGCGAAAAGGCAAAAAATGGCCCACCAACGGGAAAGGCCATACAGCTACAGCTTTCATCGCGTTTTCCTGAACTTTTAGCACCTACCGCAGGGGTGATAGTTGATGCCATGGAAGGAATTGGCGGTTTTATCAATATGGAAGATTCCCGCCCACTTCCGGGCATCGATTGGGAGTTTGAGGTTGATCGCGCCCAAGCCGCAAAGTTTGGCGCCAATATATCTTCAATTGGCTCAGCCGTAAGAATGGCTACGGGTGGCGTTAAATTAGGTGGGTACAGGCCCGACGACACCGATGAGGAGCTTGATATTCGTGCACGCTTTCCCGAAGAATACAGAACCTTAGAGCAAATACGCCACATTAGGGTTCAATCAAATAATGGCAGGGTGCCGATTTCAAATTTTGTTGAAATTGCCGCCAAACCCAAGGTCGGCACAATCAGCCGAACTGATTCACGCCGGGTAATAGTAATTAAAGCCGGAGTAGAAGACGGCATTCTTGCCAACGATAAAATAAAAGAAATTAGTGCATGGTTGAAAACGGCAAATCTGGACCCACGGGTAAAGATAACCTTTAAGGGAGAAGACGAAGAACAGAAAAAAGCCAGCGAATTTCTTTCCAAAGCATTCGGTGTTGCGTTATTTCTTATCGCCATAATTCTTGTCACCCAGTTCAATAGTTTTTATTCCGGAGCGCTTATTCTTTCGGCGGTCATCATGTCGACAGTGGGTGTTTTCATTGGTCTTTTAATAACTGGCCAGCCATTTGGTATTGTAATGGGTGGCATTGGTGTAATTTCTCTGGCGGGAATTGTGGTAAATAATAACATAGTCCTTATTGATACCTTTGACAGGTTAAAAGAAACCATACCGGATATTCGCCAAGCCATAATGCTTACTGGCGCACAGCGCATGCGCCCGGTGTTGTTAACAACTGTTACTACGGTTTTGGGTTTGATTCCGATGGCCTTGAACATGGGAATTGATTTTGTTAACCGTAGCGTGGAATTTGGCACGCCATCCAACCAGATGTGGGTCCAACTTTCTACCTCTATTGTTTTTGGCCTTACTTTCTCAACCTTACTTACTTTGGTGCTTACCCCAGCGGCATTGATGGCGCGCGTAAACTTTACCAATTGGTGGAAGCAAAGACGCGCGACCAGAATAGAAAGTCCGGCTGAATAAAATTAATAAATATAATTATTAAAAAATTAATCTAGTCTTCATCGCCGTCAAAAACTTCGCCACTATCAGCGCGCTTTTTCATTTCTCGGTAGCTTTTTATTGAGAACGCAATTGATACAAGATAGCTAAGTAGGGCAAGTGAAATAGTCGTCCACGGTGCACTTAGCATCCCTGCGGCAAACAGGCCAACCGCAAGCATTATTGGCAGTATCCAGCTTGGCTTTAATTTTACTTTTTTGAATGAATATGTTGGGATGCGGCTTACCATAAGCCCGGATACCAAAACCATAAACACCGAAACAACTTCGGGGCGGCGGAAAAATTCTTCCCATATATTGAAAGATATCACCATCGGCAATAAAACCAAGCCTGCGGCGGCAGGTGCTGGAATGCCAGTAAAAAATATATTCGACCAGGCGGGTGGTTCGGGGTCATCGTGGGCTGTATTAAATCTTGCCAGACGTAGCGCACAAGCAACCGCATACAATAAAACCAAAATCCAACCAAATCGTCCTAGTTTTTCTAGCGACCAAAAATATAAAACCAATGCAGGGGCAACGCCAAAACAAAGCATATCGGAAAGGGAATCAAGTTCGGCACCAAATTTAGTGGCACCTTTTAGCAATCGCGCTATGCGCCCATCTAACGCATCAAGCACGGCTGCCGCGGCAATGGCAAGGGCTGCATGTTCCCAGCGCGCTTCGTAGGCAAAACGCACAGCGGTTAACCCCGAACACAGCGCTAGCATTGTCAGCATATTTGGAATCATAACATTTATTGATAGTCGAGGGCGGCGTGGGCGCTGCATATAATTATCCTTTAACCTTATTCACGCTAACGCGTTTCACCGGTTATTTTTTCTTGAGATGAATTCATGTCAGCAATAACAGTTTCCCCGGCAATACACAATTGACCCACCGCAACCTGAGGGTTGGTTCCCATCGGCATATAAACATCAACCCTAGAACCAAAGCGAATAAGGCCAAATCTTTCGCCCGCTGAAACCATTTGTCCTTCGTTGACGTGGCAAATAATTCGTCTTGCGACCAGTCCGGCGATCTGGACAAATGCAATGCTTTTGCCGTCGGTTGTTTTTAAAGACAATGCTTGGCGTTCATTGTGCACACTTGCTTTGTCTAGTTCAGCATTAAAAAATTTACCCGGATGGTATGCCTTTTTTATTATAGTGCCATCTATTGGTACGCGATTTACATGCACATTAAAGACGTTCATAAAAACACAAACCCGAACCATTGGCTTATCACCCATTTCCAGTTCAGGCGGCGCTGCGGCCTCGTCAATCAGGCAAACCCGCCCGTCAGCTGGGCTTATCACCAACCCCTTTTTGGTTGGGGTCACCCGGTCTGGGTCGCGGAAAAAATAAATGCACCAGGCAGTTAAAACTGCACCCGCCCACCCCATTGGTTCGGCGACATAGCCCAAACCAAGTGATATAGCTGCAAAAAGTGCGATAAATGGCCAGCCTGCGCTGTTTATTGGTACCAGAACGTCTTTCAAATTATTAATCCTTGCGGTCGTAGTTAACAATTAAGTTGGTAAAATTTTGTATATCAAAACTCACATCATGCACATTAATTTTTTGGAAGACGAAAAATCTGCCCCGGATAAATAAGGTTTGCATCCCTTATTTGGTCTGAATTGGCTTCGTAGATGTCGTGGTAATGAACACCACTGCCGTAGGTTCTGCGCGCAAGGCGCCACAGGCTATTGCCGGGCTGAACCACCACAAATGATCCGGGCTTTAGTCCAGCGGTATCGTTTATTTTGTCACGCTGGAACGGTATTTCCACCCTGTTTATAACCTTGGCATTGTTATCAACCTGATCGGCGCGCAGTTTATATTTGCCCGGCGCTATTTCTAACAATGGGGAAAGCGTCCAGTTTCCTTTTTCGTTTGCTTCAGTTACGCCGATAAAGTTGTTGTCAATATAAATGCGTACCTGTGAGCTTGGTTCTGAGCGTCCACCAATAGACAGGCCCCCGGTTCCATAATCAACGCTGTCAATAGATAGGGCCGTTCCGTCTGCGGCTGTGGCTGGGCCAGGTTTTTGCAAAACTTCGCTTGGCCCGTCTCCGTCACGTTGTACTTTTAATGCTAATGCATCTTGGCCACGTTCGGGAACGCGCATCAGAACAATATGATCTGACAACACCGGGTCATTGTCGCCTAGTAGCATCCTAAGGCCCAGCTTGTGTTCACCAATTTCGAGAATCCGGTCGGGGACAAAAACCCATTCGCCGTGGCTATCGGTTGTAACTGTTCCAAATATGTTTTCACCGTCAAGAACCTCAACCGTTGAGCCCGGGTGCGCCCGCCCGGCCATTACGGCATTACCCTTGCGGTTTACACGGACAACATCAAATGTTGGGGGAATTATTTCTGTTTTTTCAGTTTCTGATTGCTGTGGTTTTATCACGGGGGCAGGGGTGTCTTGGCCCATGAATATGCTGGCACCGATGCCGCCCACCAGAATGACAATGCCCATAATTACCATGATTACTGATTTTTGCACTTTATCCCTCTCGTGCATTACGTAGGTAAATAGTGCGGGCAAAATGCATTAACTAGAAACTGTCGCCCACCACGCTTTAAGTTCTTGATAAAAGATAAATCCTAAGGGCGTTCTTAGCAACTCGGTTTAAAAAATACCATGATTATTGCCAGCTTTCCCCTGAATTAGCGCTTTTCTTGCGTTTAATGGGGTTTATTATTGGTCTAATTTGACCAAGATATTCAATTACCGCACTTTTATCATCAGGTGTCATCTTGCTGGTTGAATGCGTAACTGACTCTGCCATTACCCCGCCAACAAAGTCGTTATTCGGTAACATCCCCATGGTAAGCAACATATCAATATCGCCCTTGGTCCACTTGCCAATACCTGTGTCTCGGTCAGTTGTAATATTGGGAACCACAATTCCTTCGGGGTTTTTTTCGGTACCAGCATAATCCATTGTTATGTCTAGTCCGCCAATTATGTTTCTAGGTGTATGGCATTCACGACAATGTGACAAAGCCTCTATTATATACCGACCTCGATTCCACGCGGCGGTTTTTTCTTGTTCTGGCGTAAACGGCGTTTGATTAAAATTTATCAACTTCCATATTGAAATAAGAAAACGCCAATTAAAAGGTGGGGTCAAATTATGCGATATATTTATCTGCGCAACCGGGGGTACGCTTTGTAGGTATGCCCATAATGCCTTTAGATCATCATCTGTAATTTTGTTGTAAGATGTGTATGGAAAAGAAGGATAATAATTAAATCCATCAGGGGATATTCCCTCGCGCATAGCGCGAATGAAATCAGTTGATCCCCATTTTCCTATTCCGCTATTTGGATCTGGCGTTATGTTGGGGCTGTAAAATGTACCGAATTCAGTTTCAAATTTTCTGCCACCGCCAAGAAATGCCCCCTTTGATTTTTTATCGGTGTGGCATCCGGCGCAACCAGCAAGATCAAAAATATAACGTCCGCGTTCTATTTCATCAGCCGTGACATATTTTGGAAAACCCATAAATGTCATAAATGCTAATGCTAAAATAAATAGCGCCGCTCGCACCACAATTGCGGCATGAACGGCGCTTGATTTATTTACATCAATCACGATGGTAATTTATTTCTTTTCTTTCTTTTCACGGAAATTTTCATGGCAATTTTTGCAAGATTCCCCAAGGCCCTTAAATGCAGGGCCGAAAGCAGCCATGTCACCACTTTGGGCAACGGATGCTAAATTATCAGCCGCGTCTTGGAATTTTTTAATTGCCGCAGAAAAATCAGCAGGCTTTTCCCAAATTACGGGCAGCGCTGTGGTTTCACCAAAATCTGATCCAGCCGGAAAAAGTGTGGGAGCAATTTTTGAAAGATCGGCCATTGCACCAGCGTGGGCGGCAAGGTTTGCCTTGTCGCCAGCACCTTTCATAATTCCAACCATGGCGCCCATGTTACCGCCAACTGCCTTCATTACAGATTGCCTGTATTTAATTGCCGTTTCAGTTGCCGGGTCTTGTGCATATGCATCACTGTTTGTGGAAAATATCGAAAGACCTAGGGCGACGGCGCAGGCTGATAAAAAAAGACGTCTCATATAACATATTCTCCCTGTTGTTTGCGTTGTCTAAGAGTAAAACTTTAATGTTTCCAATAAAATATATAGCAAAGTTTTTCGAAAACATAACCCTTTGCTTGGGCGGGCCAGTTAAATTACAATAAATCATTATTTTACAAGGGGTTGCCATAGGGCAAAAAATAATTCACAACATAGCCTATGAAAAATATTTTTACGAGTTTTCCAAATGAATAACCCACAAGCAATCTGTGTTTTTTGCGGCTCTAGAAGCGGTAACGATCCACGCTATGCGCTTGAGGCGGCAAGGCTTGGTACCATGCTGGGACAGCGGGAAATCAGGCTGGTTTACGGTGGCGGCGATATCGGTTTGATGGGGGTTGTTGTCCACGCGGCGCTTGATGCTGGGGGCAAGGCAACGGGGGTAATACCGAAATTTTTATTGGAATACGAAGTCGGCAATCCCAACGTAGACGAGTTTATACCAGTCGAAACAATGCATGAACGCAAAGCCATTATGTTTGATCGATCCGATGCATTTGTTATTTTGCCCGGCGGCATTGGTACGCTTGATGAAACGATGGAAATTACTACATGGAAACAGCTTAGACAGCATAGCAAGCCAATTGTTGTGGTAAACATTGGCGGTTGCTGGGATGCGCTGTCAAAATTATTTGATAGCGTTATTGAGACAGGGTTTGCCCATCCGTCCATAAAGGAACTGATAACTGTTGTTAACAGCGTAGATGATGTTTTTGATGCAATTGCCAACGCCCCTGAACCAAAAGAAGAAACAATCACAAGCCATTTTTAATTCTTAGTTTGGCCTTGGCAACATCAATAGAAATAACATCTGAGGTGCTTGCTTTATCCAATGTTGAATATATTTCGTTGATGAAGTCCTTTTCATTAAGCGGTTTTTTTATGACTCCGGCAAAACCATCTTTCAGATAGGTTTCTTCATTGTTTTGTGAATTGTCCGCAACCACCGCTATGGATGGAATGTATTTATCTTGTTCTTGTGTCCAATTAACAACAATTTTTCCATTTATAGCTGGCGATATCTGATCAACGATAAATAAATCGGGGCAGTGAACCTCAGCAAGCTCAATTGCAAGCCTGACCGAAGGTGCCGGAATAATTTCTATATTGGCATCAATGGCTGAAATATCAAAAATACCATCTACATCAGATTTGCTATCAATAATATAAATTGCACGCCTTGTTTCGGGGTTTAACCGGGGGCTACGGCTTGGCGATGTTTGGTTTTGATTTGTGGGCGCGGTGCTGTTTGCAACTTCTGCGGCAATTGGAACATCAATCCAGAAACTACTGCCCAAACCTTCAATGCTATCAAATCCAACTGAACCATCCATCATTTCAATAAGTTTTTTGGTTATTACCAGCCCAACACCGGTTCCTTCGGTGCCACTGTTTTCAGCATCAAGCCGGCTGAATGGCTGGAACATTTCGTGACGTCGCTTAATTGGTATGCCGCACCCTTCATCGGTTACAATTATTCGTAATCTTCTATCATAACATTCATAGGTATCTATGGTTACGCTTCCGCCATCACGGCTAAATTTAATTGCATTTGAAATGATATTTGTCAGAACCTGTTTTAGCCTAGTTCCATCGGCCATTGTAACTGGTGTATTATGAAAATTTGTATTATTTATAATTTTAATGCTTCGTTCAGTGGTGGTTGTTTCAAGTAGGGTGATGGTGTCGGCTATCATTGTATCGGTTGCAACTTGGTCAATTTTTAAATCTATGGCGCCGGCCTCAATTTTAGAAAGATCAAGTATTTCATTTATAAGATTTAGTAAATGCGATCCGCTTTTTAAAACATAGCCAACGTATTCTTTTTGCGATTGCGAAAGGGTGCTGTCTATTTCCGCGTCTAGCATTTGCGAAAATCCCAATATGGCATTAAGCGGAGTTCTTAATTCGTGGCTCATATTGGAAAGAAACCCACTTTTTGCTCGGTTTGCTGCTTCTGCTGAATCCTTAGCAAGAATAAGCTGCGCATTAATTGCTTTGCGCACTGATATGTCGCGGGTGCTCCATCTGCTACCGTTTTTTCTGCCGTCCATATCAAATATTGGTTG